>NZ_QSQO01000011.1:23579-67517 GCF_003436775.1 Collinsella sp. TF11-5AC | reverse complement strand
GGCATGCCCCGCCTCTTACACCACATCTCTGTGCGCTACCGATTCGAAGAGGTTGAAAGCCGTCAAACGCCCTTTAAAGGGGGTTATATAAATTGATTTTGAGCCCGTTTTTGCTCAGAACAGGCCGAAAAATATGACACCTCTTTTGCAACAGTACTCATATTTGGCATTTTTTGACCACGGGGTCCAAAACCATGCCCCAAAACACAAAAGGAGGGGCCTCGTAAGGCCCCTCCTTAGGAAAGGGAATCGATTTATTCCACAGCCGTAGATTAATCCTAGCCGCTACTCCATCATGTCGAGGACGGAGGGGCGCAGCTCGCTCTCGGCGGCCTCGGGATCGGTCTCGCGCAGGCGGTTGATATAGCGGTTGTACCACATCACGGCAAGGCCCAGGAAGACAACTACACCGCCAACGTTGTAGACCAGCGTCAGCCACAGCGGCTGATCGAGCGGGATGGTGCCGCAGACAAGCACAAAGCAGAAGACCACAAGCAGGAATGCGGCAACGACCAGACCAAAGCTGCGCGAGCCCATGCGGAAGTCACGGGGAGCGGCGTCGAAGTTCTTGCGCAGCATAAAGTAGGCAAGCAGGATCAGCAGCGGCGGGAGCAGAGCAGTGGCAGCCGTCATGTTGGTGACGATCATGAGCAGGTCGTCGAGGTTACCAGATCCCAAGGCCGGGATGATCAGGATGGGGACGACGATGGCGAACTGCAGCCAAGCGGCGCGGGCGGGAATGCCGTGCTCGTTGAGCTCGACGATCTTGCTACCAAAGACGCCCTTGGGGATCTCGGTGAAGAAGACCTTGATGGGAGCAGAGGTCCACATCATGAGGGAGCCCAGCGTGGCAGCGAGAAGGATCAGGCCAATGACGCGCGTGGACACTTCCATGGGAATGCCAAAGTGGGCAAAGACAGCGCCGAATACGTCGAAGATACCGGTGGAGATGGCAACGCCGCCCTCGGGAATGAACAGGTTGACCAGCAGCGAAGCGCCTGCGTACAGAAGGCCGATGGTCAGGCCGGCGATAACGACGGTGCGCACGAAGGCCTTGACGCCGCCCTTAAGGTCGTTAAGGAACACGCCGACAGACTCAGCGCCGCCAACGCCCTGGATGATCCAGGCAAGCGTACCGAAGAAGCCCCACATAGTTGCGAAGTTGCTCATGTCGGGAGCCATGTTAGCGGGGGTAGGAGCCGTAGCGAACTCGACGCCGCCAAAGGCAGCAGCCAGGGACAGCAAGATGAACACGGCAGTCAGGCCGAGAGCCGCGGTCGAGCCGAAGGAGGAAATGGAGCCGATCCGCTTAGCGCCCTTGGTCGAAACCCACGTGGCGATAGCAAAGACGACGATCTCGATAATGGTAATCCACAGCTGCGAAAGCTCGGCATTGGCATCAAAGAACACGTAGCTCGCGTAGATGATGACGTTGGGCAGGACGGACGCAAAGTAGAACAGGTTAACGAACCAGTAGCTAAATGCCGTCAGGAACGCCCAGCGACCACCCATCGAGGTCTTAACCCATGCGTACACGCCAGACTCGGAGTCCCTGTTGAGGCCGACGAACTCAGCGGTAACCAGGGTATAGGGGACAAAGTACAAAAGCGTGGCGAAGAAGAACGACGGCGCAGCTGCCAAGCCGATGGCCGCGTTGTTGTTGATGATGTTCTTGATACCGAACACGGCGGCGACCGTCATGCCCAGCAGAGCGAACGAACCGATCGTTCCTCGTTTTTCAGAGCTCATAAGCCCTCCCAATCATCCGTTATATCTCATCTAAAACCGTCCGGACTGCAAGCGCAATCGTGGACGACGCACCTGCTAAGGGGAATGGGGAAAAGGGAGTCAACAAAGCCATCCCCCTTAACGGCGCGAAGCAAACGTCCAAACGGACGAATACTACTTGTTGGGGAAGGAATAACCTTCAACCGTCACGTGCAGTACCACGACGCGGGGATCCGCGACATCGGCCACGACACGGTAGGCCTCGTCGATCTCGACGACGGCAACGCCGCCGGCGGGAATCGTCACGGTCTCCCCCGTACCCTCAAAGCGCTCGCGATCGTCGATATCGTTGTAGGCGCGCGTGCGGGTAAGATCCGTCTTGGAAGCCACCTCGACAGTCAGGTCGCCGTCGAGCGGGGCGAGCACGGCATGGTAGCGACGGTGACCGACCAGGTCGGCGGTAGCCGCCTCGTGGGCGTTCACCCACCAGTACACCAACGAGTCGCCGATGGAGTAAGCCACGTCGTGCTGCAGGTCGGCAACGCCATCGAGCGCCTGACCGGTGCGCATCCACTTCTTGACAGACTTCATCTGAGCGTCGAAATCGGCGCGCGAGTTAAAGACATGCATGACTTATGCCTCCTTAATGGGTGCCAGCGCCTGAGCCAGATCGGCAGACGTCAGCGGTCGCAAGGACACCTCAAAGCTGAAGCTCTCAAAACGGGTGCGGTAGGAATCGAGTACCTCGGAACCCCAAGAGTTCGAGCCAAGGCCGAGCAGCTGGTCGTTGATGTTGACCGTGACCGTATCGCCCTTGACAAGGTCGTAGACGTGCTTGGCGTTATCGATTGCCTCGCAGCTATAGGGCCATGCCGAGAACGAGAACGGGTTGGAGGCGGCATCAGCCGGACGAGTCACCAACACGCCGTCACCGTGACTGGAGCGCAGGGCAACCCAGCGGGTACCCTCACGGTTGGCGCAGTCCTGAGGCATAACGTAGGGCGTAAACATGTCGTCGACCGTAGTGCGGTAATGACCGACCGGGTTGGCGCGCAGCGAGTCCGGATAGTTCTCGCCCGGGCCGTGGCCGTACCACTCGACGGCACGATTGCAACCGGGGACCTCGAAGGAGATGCCGATGCGCGGGATGATATCCGAGTAATCGCCGTAGGGCTCGCCGGAAACCTTGAGGTCGACGCGGCCGCTCGGAAGCACGGTGTAGACGAGCTCGACGCGCATGCCGAACGCGCGGACGGGAGGAGCGATACGCTGGCTCACGGTAACGACGACCGCATTGCCATCCTGCTTCCAAGAAACCTTGCGGGTAGACGTCTGCATCACATCGATGAAGTTGTCCTTCCACAGGGAGTCATACTCCTGGGCGTGGTTATCGACGAGCGGATGCCAAAAACCAACCTGGGGGCCAGAAGCCATTACGTCGCGGCCGGATGCCTTCCACTCGCTCACGGTACCGTTAACTTTGTTGAAGGTCAGCTCACCGTTGAGGGAGTGAATGCGGATCTCCTGCTCGGTCTCCTCGACCGTAAGCTCAGGACGAGCGGGGGCGGCGATGGCCGGCGCCGGATGGTTGGCGATGGCAAACTGGCTAGCGCCCAACTGGAACATCGGCTCGCACCAGGCGTGAGCCGCCATGGTGTAGGCGCGCACGGTCAGCAGGGTCTCGCCTACCGCGGCCTCGCGAATCACCAGTGGCAGCTGGACGGATTCGCCGGGAGCCACCGCGCCGGGCATAAGCGTCTTGCGGCACACTACATCGCCGTCTACCAGGGTCTCCGCCGACAGGCAGACATCCTCGAGGGTAGTAAACCAGCGCTTGTTCGTGACGGTCAGCTCGCCTGCCTCGGCATCGTAGGCCATGCGAACCGGGCAGATGACCTGGCCGTACTCGGTAAGGCCCGGGCTCGGCTGCTGCCAAGGGAACACCATACCGTCGATGCAGAAGTTGCTGTTGTTGGGGTAATCGCCGTTGTCGCCACCATACATATCGTAGGCAACGCCATCCTCGGTCACAGCAGCCAAACCGTGGTCGCACCATTCCCAGATAAACTGGCCTTGGATGCAATCCCAGCGATCGAAGACCTCCTGGTACTCGGACAGGCCTCCGGGGCCATTGCCCATGGAGTGGCCGTACTCGCAGTTGATGCGCGGCTTGGGGAACGGATGCTCACCAAAGTCGTTCATCTGCGACACACGGGAGTACATCGTGGAAATGACGTCGACGGTATCGGCGTTGCGATCCTCCTCGTAGTGGACCGGACGATCATCGAGCTCGTGAGCCTTGGCGTACATCGCGCGGATGTTGCAGCCATAGCCGCTCTCGTTGCCCATCGACCACATAATGATGCAGGCATGGTTGCGTTCCTGCATCACCAGACGCTCAATGCGGTCGACGTAGGCCGGCTCCCATGCCGGGTCGTCGGTGACCAGAGCGATGTTGCCAATATTCTCGAAGCCGTGACTCTCCATATCGGTCTCGGCGACCAGCATGATGCCATACTCATCGCACAGCTCGTAGAAGCGCGGGTCATTGGCATAATGAGAGGTGCGCACCGCGTTGATGTTGTGTCGCTTCATGAGCTCCAGGTCACGGCGCATGCGATCGAGGCCCACAGCGCGACCCTTGTGATCGTCGTGATCGTGGCGGTTGACGCCATGCATCTTAAAGTAGGTGCCGTTGAGGTAGATATGATTGCCCTCGACCGTCACCTCGGCAAGGCCCTGGCGATGCGGAACGTACTCGCTGACCTCGTCACCGTCGTAGATCTCAAACGTAAGGTCATAGAGGAAGGGGTCCTCGGGGTTCCAGAAGTGGGCATCGGCAACGCTGCACTCGGCATGGCCGTCGACGCACTCGCCCGTAGCGACCACGTTCTCGCCATCGCTGAGCGTAAACACGACGCGGGTAGCGCCCTCGGCCACCGTATCGAGCGTGATCAGAGCGGCATCGCCCTCGCGATGCGTGCGGAACCTAAAGTCGACCAGGTGCGCGGCGGAACGCTGCATAAGGTACACATCGCGGAAGATGCCCGAAGCCCACCACATGTCCTGATCCTCGATATAGCTGCCATCGCTGTACTGCAGGACCTTGACCGCAAACAGGTTGTCGCCTTCGACGAGCGCGTCGGTCACGTCGAACTCGGCGGACAGACGCGAACCCTTGGTCATGCCGATAAACTGGCCGTTGACGTACAGCTCGCCATAGCTCTCGATGCCGTCGAAGCGAATGATCTCGCGGGCGCCGGCGGGGATGGCGGGAAGGTTGACGATGCGCTGGTAGACGCCCGTGGGGTCGTCAGAGGGAACGAACGGCTGATCCACCGGAAACGGGAAACCCTCGTCGGTGTAGGCAAGGTTGCCATAGCCGTCTACCTGCCATAGGTGCGGAACCTCCACGTGATCCCACTCGGACTTGTACGTGGAGAGCTCCTCGTTGGAGACGGCAGCAGGCCCCTCAAAGAGGCGGAACTGCCACGAGCCAGACAGCTGGACAAACCCGCGCGACAGCTCGCGGCTGTACGTAGCGGCGAGATCGGCGGTCTCATAACCCATAAAGTACGCATGGGGTGCCAGGCGGTTCCTGTGGGTGAGCGCTTGGTTTTCCCAATCGTTAATGGCGTCCATGGTGATGCTCCTTCGTCATCGTAGTGATTCTTGTGCAACCGGTTGTCCTTATCTTACGGGCGATGCAAAAAACTGTGCAACCGGTTGTCCGCTGAACGGTCGATTTGGCCGGATTAACGGTGCAACCGGTTGTACAACCGCGACACTTATGTCACCCTGAATATCGAAACTCAACGCAAAACATCGTTCTTAAGCTCGTAGGCAACCGCCACGCCCGCTGATATCTCACCCACACGAGACGTATTCGATTGCGGCTTGGTTGCAAAACGACACCTGTCACCGGATATCATGAACGCTGTTCAGGTGCACTATAGTAAGCTGTATCCGCACCAGCCCGTATCAGTGACAACATCGACCGCATTTTCCAGGAGACGCCATGACCCAGCCAGTTCGCACCGCACCTACGCTTGCCGAGGTTGCCGCAGCTGCCGGCGTGTCGCGCTCCACGGCATCGCGCGCCCTCAACGATTCGCCCCGCATTAGCGAGGAAACCAAAAAGCGCGTCCGTGCGGCGGCCAAGAAAGTCAATTTTGTCCCCAACGCTCGCGGCCGAGCGCTCGCTGTCGGGCGCACGGAAATCATCGCCGTGCTCGTGACCGAGCCCCTGAGTGAGCTCTTCAGCGACCCCACCTATAGCGAATTTTTGAGCGGCATTACCGAGGAACTGTCGGAGTCGTCCTATCTGCCCGTTATCTTGCAGGCGTCTTCTACGCATGAGCGCAACCGCGCACGCGAGCACTTTGAGCGCCGCTCGTTCGATGCCGTGATCGACGTCTCCCCTTACAAGGGCAGCGAGCTGCTCGAGGTGCTGCGCGAGCTGGGCGTACCCACCGTGTTGTGCGGCCAGCTCGAGGGCCACCCCTATCGCGATGTGTTCTCGACAGTCTACTCTGACGACGAAGAGGGTGGACGCTTTGCGGCACTCGCTATGAAAGATCGCGGGCGCAAAGATATCGTCGCCGTGTTGGGACCGCAAGACAACCCCGCTGTTGTCGACCGCCTGCGCGGCTACCGCACCGTCCTGGGCGAAGACCTCCCAGGCGCAAACGTTATCTATACCGGCTGGAACAGCGGAGACGGCTATCAGGCCATGCACCAGATCCTCGCGCGCGAGATTGCTTTCGATGGCGTGCTCTGCGGATCGGACCGTATCGCGGCTGGCGTCATCACCGCACTCAACGAGGCAGGCCTATCCGTTCCGGCGGACGTTTCTGTCGTCGGCTTCGACGATCACGAGATTGCGGCGCGCTGCGTCCCCGCACTCACGACCGTCCGCCAGCCCCTGCGCGAAGAAGGCCACATGGCCGCCAACATTGCGCTCGACATGATCAAGGGTGCCGAGCCCACCACCTCCGTGATGCACATGCAGCTCGTTCAGAGAGACTCGCTGTAGGAAACTGGGCCGGGCTTTTCGCCAGACAGTTGTTGCGGAAAGCCTGCCCCGTTTTGAGCGCTCATTCTGGGGCACAGTTTCCGTTAGACCGCTCAAGCGGAAACTGTGTCCCATTATTTTGCCGAATTCTGGGTCGCGCTTTCCCAGAGGACCCCCTTTGGGAAAGCGCGACCCGTTCTGGACGCAGATTCCGGGACGCACTTTCCGCAACGCCCGGTCATCCCATGCCCTCACAATCTCGGCGTATAAAAAACGAGGGAAGGAGCGCGTCCTTCCCTCGTTACGGGCAATATGTAGCTGCTCGCCTACATCAGGCGCAGGCTGACATCCTTGAGCTGGGCGCCGGAAACGGCACTCGGGGCGCCCGACATGAGGTCGGAGCCGCTGGCCGTCTTGGGGAACGCCATGACGTCGCGGATGGAGTCGGAACCGGTAAGCAGCATGCACACGCGGTCCAGGCCCAGAGCAAAACCGCCCATCGGAGGTGCACCAAACTTGAGGGCCTCCATGAGGAAGCCAAACTGAGACTCGGCACGCTCCTCGGTAAAGCCCAGGAGCTTGAGCATGGACATCTGCATCTCGGCGTTGTGGATACGCATACCGCCGCCACCGGCCTCAAAGCCGTCCATGACAAAGTCGTAGGTGCAAGAGCCGGCTGCCAGCGGATCTGCCTCGATCTTGGCGATGTCGGTCTCGGTCGGCAGAGTAAAGGGCTGATGCTCGGCTGCATAGGCCTTGCGATCCTCGTCCCAGTGGAACAGCGGGAAGTTGACGACCCACAGGAAGTCGTGGCCCTCGCGCTTGATCTCGAGCGCGTTAGCCATGTGGGAACGCATGCCGCCCAGGATCTCGTCGGAGAGCAGGCGCGGGCCGGCGGCGAACATCACAAGGTCGCCGGGCTCGACGTCCATGCGCTCGCGCAGGGCAGCCATCTCCTCGTCCGAGAAGAACTTGACGATGGGGCTGTTGATGGAGCCGTCCTCGCGGAAGGCGATCCAGGCAAGGCCCTTGGCGCCAAACGTGGAGGCCACGCCGGCGAGCTTGTCGATCTTGGCGCGAGCCCAGACACCGGCACCCTTGGCGTTGATGGCCTTGACGACAGAGCCCTCCTCGTTTGCAGCAGTCGCAAAGACCTTGAACTTGGAGTTGGCAAAGATGTCGGTCAGGTCAACCAGGTGCATGCCGTAGCGAGTATCGGGCTTGTCGGAGCCATAGGTGTCCATGGCCTCCCAGTAGTCCATGCGACGCAGCGGCGTGGGCATCTCGACACCCATGCGGCCGAAGGCGTCGGCCAGGACCTCTTCGAGCGCGCTCATAACGTCGTTCTGGTCCACGAAGGACATCTCGATATCGACCTGGGTGAACTCGGGCTGACGGTCGGCACGCAGGTCCTCGTCGCGGAAGCACTTGGCAACCTGATAGTAGCGCTCGACGCCACCGACCATAAGCAGCTGCTTCAGGAGCTGCGGGGACTGCGGCAGGGCGTAGAAGTTGCCCGGCTGAATACGGCTGGGAACGATGAAGTCGCGAGCGCCCTCGGGCGTGGACTTAAACAGGGAGGGCGTCTCGACCTCCATGAACTCACGGTTGTGCAGCGCCTCGCGAATGGCAAAGGTAAAGTCGGAGCGCAGCTTGAGGTTGGCCATCATCTCGGGACGACGAAGGTCCAGATAGCGATAGCGCAGACGGGTGTCCTCGCTGGTCTCGATGCCGTCCTCAATCTGGAACGGCGGGGTGACGGATGTGTTGAGCACCTCGGCGTGGTCGGTGAGGACCTCGATCTCGCCGGTCGCGAGCTTGGTGTTGGTGGTCTCCTCGCCACGGGCGCGCACGACGCCGTGAATCTTGATGGGCCACTCGGGACGCATGGTCTCGGCGATCTTAAAGGCATCGCCGTCGGAGTGCTCGGGGTCGAAGGTGAGCTGCGTGATGCCCTCACGGTCGCGAAGGTCGCAAAAGATTAGGCCGCCGTGGTCGCGGCGACGGCTCACCCAACCGGTGAGGGTGACCTCTTCGCCCACGTTCTCGCGGCGAAGCTCGCCGCAGGTACGGGTGTGCATGGAATGCTCGTCGATGGGACGGGTCTGGCTCATACCAGTGATCCTCCTTTATGGATCTGTGCCGCCCCGTGTCGTTCCGGGCGGCGTCGTACAGATTTGCCCGGCCTGCGTAAACCGCGCAGCCAGACATGGCGTTCTATCTTATCGCACCTGTGTCGATGTGCCGCGGAAAAGTAGCTCCTGCCCAAAGACTTGACGGAGACGAAACAATTGACGCACCGCGGCACCCGCCCGCACTCGTCACGTGCGACAATATGCCCCAATAAAACAGCACTCGGAAAGGCCCGCCATGACTGCACGCCTCATCGTTATGGATATCGACTCCACGCTCATCAACCAGGAGGTCATCGACCTGTTGGGCGAGGAGGCCGGCGTGGGCGAGCAGGTGGCACAGATCACCGAACGCGCCATGCGCGGCGAGCTTGACTTTAAGCAGGCGCTCGAGGAGCGCGTGGGGCTGCTCGCCGGCCTGGACGAGAGCGTGTTCGAGCGCACCTTTGAGCGCGTGACATTTACCCCCGGCGCGTTGGAGCTTGTGCGCTCAGCGCACAGCAAGGGCTGGAAGGTCGGCGTGGTGAGCGGCGGCTTTCACGAGGTCGCCGACAAGATCGTGGCTGCCACGGGCATCGATTTTTGCCTGGCCAATCGTCTGGAGGTCGTGGACGGCAAGCTCACCGGTAAGTTGGCTGCCGACATTGTGACCAAGGAGTCCAAGCTCATCCAGCTGCTGGACTGGGCAGT
Organism: Collinsella sp. TF11-5AC; assembly: GCF_003436775.1. Lineage (NCBI taxonomy): Bacteria > Bacillati > Actinomycetota > Coriobacteriia > Coriobacteriales > Coriobacteriaceae > Collinsella > Collinsella sp. TF11-5AC. The sequence continues at coordinate 57,953 of NZ_QSQO01000011.1, read as the reverse complement.
TGAGTGCGGCGTCGATATGGCACACACCGTGGCAATCGGCGACGGGGCAAACGACATCCCCATGATCCAGGCCGCAGGCACGGGCATCGCGTTTTGTGCCAAGCCCAAGACGCGCGAGGCCGCCCCGTTTACCATCGACGAGCGCAACCTGATGCTCGCCATGGACATCATCCTGCGCGACTAGTCGATCCGTCTAACAATTGAATCAGTCTGTCCTATAGTTTCCGAACAATTTTGTCTTAGTGTTCGGAAATATACCCTTTGAGTGCTAGACTTTGCGCCGTCGAAGGGAACATATATGGATAAGCGAAATCTTGAGCAATTGCTGAGCGATGTTGCCGGCGGAGCAGTCACCCCTGCCGACGCCCTCACGCGCATCCAGACGGCTCCGACCGCCGATTTGGGCTTTGCGCAGCTCGATCTTTCGCGCGGGGTGCGCCAGGGAGCCGGCGAGGTTGTCTACGGGGCCGGTAAAACCGCCGATCAGATTGCCGCCATTATCGAAGCACTGCGCGATGCCGGCCAAGAGCGCATCCTGGTCACGCGCCTGGATGCCGAAAAAGCCGCGCGCACCGCTGAGCTTCTTGGCAACGGCATCGACCTGGGATATGTCCCGGACGCACAGCTCGCCCTCGTGGGCGGCAAGCCCTTCCCTACCGGCAACGGACGCATCGTCGTCGCCTGCGCCGGCACGAGCGACCTGCCCGTCGCCGAAGAAGCCGCGTTGACGGCCGAGTTCTATGGCAACGAGGTCGACCGCCTCTACGACGTGGGTGTCGCCGGCCTGCACCGTCTGCTCGCGCATGCCGAGGAACTTGCCCAGGCACAGGTGGTCATCGCCATTGCCGGCATGGAGGGCGCACTGGCGAGCGTTGTCGGCGGCCTGGTAAGCTGTCCGGTCATAGCCGTTCCCACCAGCGTGGGTTACGGCGCGAGCTTTGGTGGCGTAGCCGCGCTGCTCGCCATGCTCAACTCCTGCGCCAGCGGCGTTTCGGTCGTCAACATCGACAACGGCTTTGGTGCCGCCTACCAGGCAAGTCTTATCAATCATCTGAGCGCCGGCACGCCCTGCGCCCGTTAAGGAGCATTCCATGTCCAATCATCAGCACACGCTTATCATCGACGGCACCTCGGGCATCAGCGGCGATATGACCGTCGCGGCCTTGCTCGACCTAGGCGCCAGCGAGGAGCACCTGCGCGAGCAGCTCGCCACGCTGCCGGTCGACGGCTTTACGATCGCCGTCACACGCGTAAGCAAGCATGGCATCGACGCCTGCGATTTCGACGTCCAGCTTGCAGAGGAGCTCGAGAACCACGATCACGATATGGTCTGGCTCTACGGCAACGAAGCAGCTGCCGAGCACACGCACGAGCATGAGCACCACCATCATGATCATGGCGAGCACGAACACGAGCACTGCCACGAGCATGACCACGACCACGAGGGTCACCATCACGCCCACGGCCATCACCACCGTTCTTTGGCGGATGTCACCGCCATCATCGATGGCTCGCAGTTAAGCGATGGCGCCAAGCGTCGCGCTCTCGCCATCTTCACCGCGCTCGCTGCCGCCGAGGCCAAGGCCCACGGCAAAACGCCCGAGACCGTCATGTTCCACGAGGTGGGTGCCATCGACTCCATCGTCGACGTCTGCTCTGTCGCCATCTGCCTCGATGACCTAGGTATTGAGGACATCGTGGTCGAGTCGCTCTCCGAGGGTCACGGCACCATCCGCTGTGCCCACGGCCTTATGCCCATTCCTGTCCCCGCTGTCGTCAACCTGTGCCAAGCGGGCAATATCGCCCTCACGCCCGCGCCGGTCGCCGGTGAGCTCGTGACGCCCACGGGCGCCGCCATCGTCGCCTCACTGCGCACGTCCGAGCACCTGCCGGCCCGCTACCGCATCGAGGCCGTCGGCTACGGCGCCGGTAAGCGCCCCTACGAGGGTTGCTCTGGTACGCTCCGCTGCCTGCTCGTTCACACGGACGCATAGCCATGGATGCCCGCAAGGCAAAAAGCCGCGCCGCCATCGTCGCGGCGTTCTCCGAACTGCTGCGCGAAGAGGACTACGGCAAGATCACCGTCGGTGACATCATCGCTCGCGCCCATGTGGGTCGGGCCACGTTCTATGGCCTCTTCAAGAGCAAAGATGACCTACTGTCCGAACTCGTGAGCGACATCTGCACCCACGCCCTCGACGACGATGGCACACCGCTCGATGATCCGCTCGTACAAGTCGAGCATATCCTCAACAACCTCTGGGAACGCCGCCAGGGCGTACGAGCCCTCGTAGCCGGCGCCGGCTCACGCGTCTTCGCCGACTGCTTACGCAAAACCATCATGTCACGAGCAGCCGAAACCGTCCCTACCGACCCCACAGGTCCCGCTGGCACTATGGACCGCAGCTTCCTCCTCCATCACATAGCCTCAAGCTTCGTAGCCACCGTCCAATGGTGGGCCTGGCACAACTTCCAAGCCAACAAATCCAACGTAGCCAAAGACTACCTCTCAGCCATACAGCCCCTCTTCAGCTAAGTAAGGCCCCCATCCCAAAGCGCCATCCCAACAAAGCGCCCGTCCCATCCCCAAGTCACGCTTTCTTGTAAGAGCACCCAAAAGCAAAGTGCCCCTCACATCCAAATTCAGATATACATGTTGAGTTGCTTGTTCGGACACAGCCAAGAATGCCCGGGGCTCGGTAAGGGTTAACTTTCCAACGCATTCCGCAGGACGCAAAAAGGCTCGCCGCACAAAGTGCGCAGCGAGCCTTTTTGCATGTCCGAGGACGCGTTGGAAAGTTAACCCTTACCGAGCCCGGACCTTATAGAGCCGTCCTTCGACTAGAACATGCCCAAGAAGCCATGCACAAACAGCGCGGCCACAATAGCACCGACAAACGGCGCGATGCCAGGAACGAGCAGGCCGTACTTCCAGTTGTTGTCGGCCTTGTTCTTGATCGGCAGCACCTGATAGGCCATGCGAGGACCAAGGTCACGAGCCTGGTTCATGGCGAAGCCGGTGATGCCGCCCATGCCCATGCCAACGGCCCAAACGATCAGGCCGACGCAGATGGCGAGCATCAGAACGTTCTCGCCGGCGCGGCTAGCGGCAGCAAGGATAGCGCTGATGAACACAAAGGTGCAGATAGCCTCGCAGAAGAAGTTACGAGCATAGTTCGTGCCCTCGGTGGTGGGGTTGGTCGAGAAGATGTTGCGCTGAGCAATGGGGTCGACGACGTCCTCGGAAGCCTTGAACTCATCGGCATACATAAACCAGGCGATTACGGCACCCACAAAGCCGCCGAGCATATCGGCAATCATGAAGGGGATGCAGCTGCCCCACGGCACCAAGCCGACGATGCACTGGGCAAGCACCATGGCGGGGTTCATGCACACGGCGCCGCCAAAGACAAACAGGCAGACCGAGATGCCAAAAGACCAGGTGGTGATGGCAAACATATGGCCGGAGCCCTGATACTTAGTGCCCTTGAGCACCGTATCGCAGTGCACGCCCACGCCAAAGATGATCATGAGGGCCGTTGCGCCGAATTCACAGAGGAGTTTGGTAAGCATAAAACCTTATCTTTCTTGTCGGTTATAAACGATTCGTTTAGGCCGCGCACTAGTGCTGCGCGACGACAACGCCCAGGCCATCGGGAATGACGGCAACCTTGGCATCGGCACCCTTCATCTCAAAAGCAAGCTTGAGCGCCTCCTCAAGGGTGTTGACCGGCGTCATGTGCATATCCTTGAGCATCTGGTGATTGCACAGGTCGGTGACCATGATCACAGGGTGATGCGCCAGGATGCGGGCAAAGATCTGGCTTGTCCACTGGTCGGGCAGGGTCTCGTCCTTAGGACGGTCGATGCAGGCGCGCTCAAACTCTGCCGGATCGTTGTCGGCGATGTTGTGATAGAAGCCCTCGCCACCGTGACCGTCGGCACAACCGGCGACATCGATGATCACGCCGCCCTCGGGAAGTGTGGCCTCGGCAGCGCACATGCCCTTCACGGCCTGATAGATGTTCTGGTCGAGAGGGTAGCCACCATTGGTGGTGATGGCAATCTCGCACTCAACGGGCTCAACGCCGGCAAGGCTCTTCACGAACTCGCAGCCGACCTCGTGCGCCTTGTGGATATCGCCGGCAAAGGAGCCAATGACCTCGTGCTTGCCGTTGAGCACCACGTTGAGCACAAAGGCAAGGTGAGCCATCTCGGCAGCGGCAAACATGTCCTCGCTCACGTGGTTGTGGCACAGGTTGCCGGCACGCGAATGAGAATCGTTCACAAACTGACCGTTGTGGTTGTACATGATGGTCTTATAGCTGGCGATGCCGGGCAAGACGGACTTACGGCTGCCAGAGAAACCGGCAAAGAAGTGCGGCTCAATGAAGCCCTCGGCAAGCAGCAGGTCGCAATCGGCAGCGATCTTGTTGATGATGCACTCGCCACCAGAAGGCAGGGTGCCGATCTTTTTCATCATGCTGTCGTCGGTCGCGACATGCATAACGATTTCCTCGTTGGCAACGATGTCCTCGCCATACTTATTGACGAGCTCCTCGTGCGTCGACGGACGGTGCATACCCGTAGCAACCAAAATACGCACGCGAGCCTCAGGCGCAGCGGAATGGATGTGATGCAGCAGAATAGGCATCGTCACACGCGAGGGGACGGGACGCGTATGATCGGAGCTAATGATGACGATATCCTTCTTGCCAGCACAAAGCTCCTCGAGCGAAGGCGAGCCGTAAGGGTTGGCAAGCGACTCCTCCACCAGCTCTTCCTGCGATTTCGTGGTCTTAAACTCGTTTTGATGACCTTCCATCACACCCGCGAAGTTCTTATCCTCGAGCTCCAGATGCAACGTTTTGTGGTCAAACGGCAGTTCACATTCAAACAATGATGATCGCCCTCTTCCTTTCAACTGACACACTAGATAAACCGTTGGAAGGATACGCCGCTCACCGAAAAACACCACCGTCCACCGACTCATTAACACAACGTTCATATTTGACCCACAACAAAACAACCGCGATCCCAAACGGGACCGCGGCCGCTACAGTCGTAAATCGAGAAGCGCCACATGCATCTCAATCCCAATCGATAAGATGCGAGGCGCGAAGCGCCAAACGCGCCGCCGGGACAAGCCCCATCCAAAACGCGCGAAGCGCGCCATTATTCCCCCAGCCAGTAATCCGCCGAAAACCGGACATCGCAGGGGCCGCCGTATGTTTGCTTTCCGGCGCACTCCGCAGGACGCAAGAAGCCCTCGCCGCACGAAGTGCGCAGCGAGGGCTTCTTGCATGTCCGAGGACGCGCCGGAAAGCAAACATACGGCGGCCCCGGACAGCGACTACAGGGCTATCGATTACCCCGTGTTCTGCAATCCTGCCGAGACGCCGGTCACAGTCGAAAGAATCAGGCTCATGTACTCGGCCTTCTTCTCCTCTGCCATCTCGTCCTGGTTCATACGCACCTCGCGAAGGGCGCGGACCTGGGCGATGGACAGGGCGTCGACGTAGGGGTTACGCACGCGGACGGCGCAGCCGAGCACGCGGCGACGCTGCAACGGCCACTCGTCACCGACGATGGCAAGGACCCACTTACGCGTGAGCTGCATCTCGGTGAAGACCTTCTTGGACAAATCCTGGCGGTCGCCCAGGTGCAGATACATCTTGGCGATGCGCTGGTCAGTCTTGGCGATCGACATCTCGATGTTGTCGATAAAGGTGCGGAAGAACGGCCACTCCTGGTAGGCAGCCTTAAGCTGGTCCAGATCGCCAAACTGCTCGCAGGCGGTACCCAGGCCGTACCAAGCGGCCAGGTTAATGCGCGCCTGGCTCCAGCTGAAGATCCACGGAATGGTACGCAGGTCGTCGAGCGACTTGGCACCCAAGCCGCGCTTGGCGGGACGCGAACCGATCGGCAGCAGACCGACCTCGGTCAGCGGCGTCACGGTCGAGAACCACGGTGTAAAGTCCTCGGTGTTCAGCAGGTCCAGATAGCGCTCGTGGCTTGCGGCGTTGAGCTTGTCGGCCATATCCCAGAACTTCTGCGTAGTCTCGGTGTTGGTCTTCTCGACACTCGGGGCCGACTGCAAAAGCGTTGCGGCGGCAACGGACTCAACATGGCGCTGAGCGAGCGTGCGGTTGCCGTAACGGGCAAAGATGACCTCGCCCTGCTCGGTGAGCTTAAAGAAACAGTTAACCGAGCCCTTGGGCTGCGCCAGCACGGCCTTGTTGGCCGGGCCGCCGCCACGGCCCACGGCACCGCCGCGACCGTGCATGAGCACCAGATCGATATCGTTCTTCTCGGCCCACTTGGCAATGCGCTCCTGCGCGGAGTGCAGCGCGAGCATAGCCGTGGTAGGACCGGCATCCTTGGAGGAGTCGGAGTAGCCCAGCATGACCTCCATGCGGCGGTTGGTCTGGGCAAGGCGCTTTTGCACCACGGGCAGTGTAAGCATCTGGTCGAGCACGTCGACGCAGCCCTCGAGGTCCTCGAGCTGCTCGAACAGCGGAATCACGTCGAGCTCGGGGACATCCTCCTCGTGTGCAAAGGACAGGTGGGCAAGCTCAAAGACGTCGGCCACATGCTGGGCGCTCTTGGTGAACGAGATGATGTAGCGGTGCGCCATCTTCTTGCCGTAGCGCTTTTGGATGGAGCCGATAGCGCGGAAGGTATCGATGACCTCGCGCGTCATGGGCTGCAGGTCGCCATGGATACCGTTCTCGTGGATATCCTTGAGGGCGCGAGCGTGCACCACGGAGTGCTGACGGAACTCCATCTCGACCATATGGAAGCCGAAGGACTCGACCTGCCAGATGATGGTCTGGACCGGGCCGTAGGCAGCACGGACGGCACCGCAGGCGGCCAGGGAGCGCTGAACGACACGCAGGTCATCCAGGAACTCATCGGCGCTGTGATACATGGTATCGGTGATACGGCGCACGGTGGCGTTGAGTCGGTCTGCCATGACGAGCATGACGGCGCGATGCGGCTCGTGCTCGGAGATCAGCTCGGCGCGGGCCGTGTACCGAGGGCTCATCTCGACCTGATGGTTCCACAGGTTGATGAGCTCGGCAGACGGCTTGCTGTAAGTGGCCTCGAGCGTGAGGTTACGGCCGATGCGGCGGCACTTGTCCTCGAGCTTGAGCACCATGTGGGTGAAGTACTTGGCGGCGACCTCACGGCTCACCTTGGCGGTGACGTTGGGGTTACCGTCGCGGTCGGAACCGATCCAGCTGCCGGGATGGAAGAACGCCGGGCACAGCGGCGGCACGGTACCGGCCTTGTCGCCCAGCACCCAGTCGTCAAAGCGACGATAGATGACGGGGATAACGTCGAACAGCGTGTTATCGAAGATGTCGATGATGGTATCGGCTTCCTCGACCGGCGTGGGCTTCTTGAGCGCGATGGGGCTCGTACGCACCAGGGCGTCGATCTCCTGCAGCATATGGCGCTCGTTCTCCACCAGGTCGGAGCCGCCCAGACGCGGACGCTCCTCCAGCAGGTTGGAGATACGGCGAATCTTGCCCTCGACGGCCTTGCGACGGGCCTCGGTGGGATGTGCGGTAAAGACAGGGTGGAACTCGAGCTTGCTGAGCAGCTCGTTGGCGCCCTCGACACCCATCTCGTTTACCAACTGGTGATAGGCGACGGTGAGCTCGTTGGCGGGATCGACCTCGGTATCGGTCGATGCGCCGGCCTCGCGCTCGCGCAGCTGCGCCACACGGTAGTTCTCCTCCGACAGGTTTGCCAGGTGGAAGAAGCTCGTAAAGGCGCGGACAATAACCTGCTGCTTATCGAGCGGCAGGCTGTCAATCAGATCGACGACCTCACGAAACGCCACAGCAGTAGGCTCGTCGGCGGTGGGCACGCCCTGCTCGTCGACGGACTCGTCGGCAGCACGGGCGCCGGGATTTCCGGCATTGGCCACAATCTCGGCCGTCAGGATCTTGTCGAACAGGTCCGCGATCTCGGGATCATACTCGCTAAGCACACGGCGCTCCAGGCGCAGGAACAGCGCCAAGTTGTCGCGCAGCTCCTCGGGGATCTCGATCTCGGCGAGACGCTCCCTGGACTCGGCATTCGAGCCGATTCGGTTAACGAGGCGGTTGACCACGGCAGCGACGCGCGCCGCGGCTTCGGGTACAGACTGGTTGCTTAGGTTCTCAGCCACGTTTCCTCCCATTCCTCCTTCTATGCACGTAACATGCGGTATTCATTATAGGCGCTTGCGAAATACTTTCGACACTGATTGCGCTTTACCACACAAAAGTATTTTCTGCATTGCAAGGGTTTTTGCCCTAAATGGTCGTATTTCTCGGTGGGCGGCATACGTAAATGGGGGCATTCCGCATAAAAGCGAAACACCCCCGTAACAATCGCTCGCAATGAGCTGGGCACCTCAGCGGCACTACAGCTCAAAAATCATGCGCTACAGGCGCTCGCGAACCGCCTCGACCACGTTGGCCAGATCGACGAGGGCCTCGTCATGGCTCTCCATGTCGCGCACCTTGACCTTGCCGGCGGCAAGCTCGTCGCCACCCAGGACCAAAATGAGCTTGGCGCCAACCTTGTCGGCCTGCTTAAACTGAGCTTTGAGCGAACGACCCTGGTAGTCGGCCTCGGTCACGATGCCAGCGGCACGAAGCTCCTGCGTGATGGCAAAGACGTTCTGGCGCAGCTCCTTGCCGGCATTGGCGACGTAGACGCACGGGGCCTCCTCGGCACCCAGGTCGCTGCCAAAGGCCTGCAGGGCCAGCAGCGCACGCTCAAAACCGACGGCAAAGCCGACGCCTGCCGTGGGCTTGCCACCCTCGAGCTCGACCAAGCCGTCATAGCGACCGCCGCCACCGATGGAACCGACGCCGGCGCCGGGAGCCTCGACCTCAAAGACGGTACGGGTGTAGTAGTCCAAGCCACGCACCAAGGTGGGATCCTCGACATACTCGATACCCGCCGCATCCAAATAGCGCTTGACCTGCTCGTAGTGCTCGCGGCACTCATCGCACAAGTTGTCGCCCATCAGCGGTGCGTCGGCCATGATCTCGCGGCAGTGGTCGTTCTTGCAGTCGAAGGCACGCAGCGGATTGAGCTCGGCGCGCTCGCGGCACTCGTCGCACATCTCGTCGGCGTGATCGAGGATAAACTGCTTGACCTGCTCGCGATAGGCCGGACGGCATTGGGCATCGCCCATCGAGTTAATGAGCAGACGGAGCTTGGAAAGATCGAAACCAAGGCGCTTGTAGAACTCCATGAGCATGATGATGCACTCGGCGTCTGCTGCCGGATCGGGAGCGCCGAGCCACTCGATGCCCACCTGGTGGAACTGGCGCAGGCGACCCTTCTGGGGACGCTCGCCACGGAACATGGCCTCGGCGTAGTACGCCTTAAACGGCGTGGAGCCCTGGGGCACCAGGTTGTTCTCCACGACGGCGCGCACCACACCGGCCGTGCCCTCGGGACGAAGCGCCAGGCGCTGCTTGGGCTTGAGCTTGCTATCGGTGCCCTCAGCAAAGACGCGCTCCAGGTTGGCGCCGCTAAAGACGCGGAACATCTCCTTGCGCACGACGTCGGTCGACTGGCCGATGCCGTGGACAAACACGTCCACCTGCTCGATGGCGGGCGTCTCGATGGGCTTAAAGCCAAACGGCTCGAACACGCCGGCAGCGATCTGCTGCATCTTTTGCCAGGCGCGCATCTCAGCGCCGATAAGGTCGCGGGTTCCCTCCGCCTTCTGTGCCTGCATGGGCAAACACCTTTCTTTTGTATCGCGTCATAGGTAGTGGTCATTATACGGCACAAACACAAACAGCGGCGGTGCATCTGACCGAACGAGGGTATGGGGACTCGTTCGGCCAGACACGCCGCCGCGGTAGCCACGGACGAAGCGGACAAGCGGCAATGCGCTTTGGCCTATCTACTCCCCCGCCACGCTCGCGCGCAGCTTGGCAGCGATGGGTTCGGACGCCAACAGGAACACGAGCATAACCACGGAGCACACCAGGCACACGATCCAGGTGCTCGCAAAGGAGCCCGTAGCGTCGAACAGCACACCCGAGACGATAGCGCCCACGGTGCCACCGACCATCTCGAGCGAGGTGATGGTGCCCGTGACCTTACCCAGGTCGGCCATGCCAAACTGCTTAGACGCAGCGATCGTGGGCGTAATGGTGCCCATGCACGTTCCGATACCAAAGCTAATGGCAGCCACGATGGGGCCGAGGTCGGTTGCGGGGAAGCACAGGGCGACGCAGGCGACGATGCACGCAACGGACCCCAACACATTGCCGAAACGCAGGCCAAATCGATCATAGATGGCGCCAAGGGAGATCTTGGCGATAACGACGGTAACCATGTAGGCCGAAAGCACGGTGCCTGCCCACATGGGGTCGTGGCCGCCCGTGACGATCTTGGTGCCGTTGACGGTGACGCTCGTCATATTCGTAACCTGGTTGGGCAGGATGGCGCCATTGACAAGGCCCATGAAGAGGAATGCCGCGACGAGCAGCCAGAATGCCGGGCTCTTCTTAATGCGCGACCAACCGACGCTGACCTCGGGGGCCGTATGCTCGTCCTTATCGCCCGCGGTGGAAACAGACGGATCGCCCGGGTTCTCGCCGAGCGGCTTCAGGCCAATCTCGGAAGGTTTGGTGCGGAAGGAATACGCCGTGATGGGCAGCGCCGCCACAATGCAGACGGCGGCAAGCACCAAGAAGGCGGAACGCCAACCCACGCTCACGATCAGCGAGCTTACGATCGGCGAGAGAATGGCACCGCCAAAGCCTGAGCCCGAAAGCGCAATGGAGATAGCAAGGCCGCGCTTGGCCGTAAACCAGTTGGCAGTCACCAGGCTAATGAACAGGCGGGTCGAGGAGACAGCGAAGCAGCCCGAGACGGCAAAGAGCACGTAGACCTGCCACAGCTCACCGACAAAGCTCATGCCCACGAGCACCGCCGAGGTGGCTATGACGGTAAGCGAACCCAAAATGCGACCACTAACCTTGTCGGCAACATGGCCAATGACAAGCGATCCGATAACGCTCACCACCGTGGAGATCGCATTGGAGATGTTGTACTGGGCAAGCGTGATCCCGAGGTCGCTGACGATGAGCGGCTGGAACAGGCTCATGCAGTTGACGAAAATGGTGTAGCACGTGGCCATGATCACAAAGCCGGAGGCCACCACGAGCCAGCCGGGGAAGAACTTACGTTACTGAGACATGCTGTTCCTTTTTTAAACAAACGAGCAGCAAGATTGGGTGCTACCGGTGGTCGGCGATGTAGCCCAAAGCGACGGCGGCATAAGCCGCGGCGCCAAGGGGAAGCTCGGCATCGCTAAAACGTGCCTTGGGATGATGCTGAGCAAAATGCTCGTCCGTATCAGTCACGGCAGCGCCCACGGTAAAGTACGCACTCGGGATCTCGCTCGAGATCAACGCGAAGTCCTCGCTCGCCATGGCGTGGAACAGCGGCAGGAAGGCGGACTTGGGCAGCACCGCGCCCACGTAGCCAAGCGACGCCTGCGTCATATCGTCATCGAGTACGAGCGGGGGAACATCCGAGAGCGTCTCAATAGTCGCCGGCGTACGATAGGTCGTGGCAACGCCTTTGACGACCTCCGCGATGCGGGCCTTGAGGTGCTCCATGAGCTCGACATCGAAGCCACGCAGCGTTCCCTCGAGCACACAAGTGTCGGGAATGACATTTGCGGCCTGACCGCCGGCGAACTTGCCAACGGTAAGCGCGACCTCCTTGGCCGCCGGCACCTCGCGAGCGATAAGCTCCTGAAGTGCCAGATGCACGTGCACACCCGCCGTAATGGGGTCGATGCAGATCTCGGGGCTCGAGCCATGACCGCCCTTGCCCTGCAACGTGATGCGGAAACCGTACACGCCCGAGAGCGCCGGACTGCCGTAAAGCACCAGGCCAAGCGGCGACTGGCTATTGACATGCATGGCAAAGGCGACCTGAGGGCGCGGGTTCTGCAGCAGACCGTCGGCGATGGCGGCGCGGGCACCCTCAAAGGTTTCCTCGCCCGGCTGGAACAGCAGCTTAACCGTGGCGTTGGCATCAACAAGCTCAGTCTCGCGCGCTTTGAGCATACGAGCCGCACCAAGCAGCGCCGTCGCGTGCATATCGTGACCGCAAGCATGCATGCAGCCGTTGACAGAGGCAAAAGGCTCGCCCGACTCTTCCGCGACGGGAAGGGCATCCATGTCACCGCGCAGCATGATGACCGTGCCGGCCTGATCGTCCGTGCACGTACCGTTGCCCTGGGCCGCCACGGCCGCACCGGCACCGATGAGGCCCACAACACAGGAGCCGTCGACGAGCGTGGCAAACGGGATGCCCATCTCGGTCAGACGTGCCTGGATATACGCAGAGGTTTGCGGAAGTCGATTACCCAACTCGGGCGTCTGGTGCAGGTCGTGGCGCCACGCAGCGAGCTCGTCTGCAAAAGCCTGAGCTTCTGCAACGAGACCGTCGCCGATAGCGGTCTGCGCCGCTGTGGTAGCCTGAGGCGCTGGTTGCGGTTGAAGATCGGAAAGAGCTGGTGCCATAAATGCCCTCCAGTAACGTTTTTGCAGCAAGCACTTTGATAGCGTAAAGTGCAAGGTACAACTTTAAGGGCGACGCATAAAAAATGCCGCCCCGAGAGGGCGGCGCAACAAGTTGTTTACAATTGCGGGCGCAGCTTTTTGCGCAAAAAATCGAAGCGAGTCTCGCTCAAGATAATCGACAGGAAGATGAGCACGAAGCCGGCGAGCAGGCGCGAGGTGAGCGCCTCCCCCATCAGCAGCACCGAGAACAGCACACCCGAAGGCGACTCCATCGAAAGAAGCAGTGAGCCCGTCGAGGCGGGAACATGCGCCAAACCGACGTTTTGGACGAGCAGCGCCACGCATGTGCAGCCCACCGAGAGGAAAACAGCCACACCGATAAACTCCGGCGTCCATGCAGAGAGGGGCGCCTGTGTCTCGAATAGCAGCGACGTGATTAAACTCAAAACGCCATTGCCCACAAACATCCAAAACGTGATGACGTTGATGTCCATCTTGCGACCGTACTTGGCAGTCACCGCCATCTGGATGGCGAAGAAGATCGCGCCGCCCAAGGTAATAACATCGCCGGCATTGAACTCGACGCTATCGAGCGCTACCAGGCCAATACCCGCCAGGCACAACAACGCTGCACCCAGGTTATACCGGGTAAGCTTTTCACCGCTCAGGACATAGCTTGCAAACGGCACAAGGATGCAATACGTGCCGGTCAAAAAAGCGCTCTTGCCCGCCGTGGTCTGTGCCAGGCCGATCGTCTGCAAACCGTAGGCACCCCACATGAGCGCACCCATGCCAAGCCCGACGATCAGGTTGCGGGCATTGAAATGAGCGATGATGCGCTTATGGAAAATTGCAAACATAACCAGTGATGCCGGGAGAAAGCGAACATAGACCAGCTCGAACACCGGAATGGTGTCGAGTGCGTCCTTCATAGTGGTAAAGGAGTAGCCCCAGATAATCGCCACCGAAAGCAGTAGAACTTTCCAGAACAACGGCGAGCGTGCGCCGGCACCCCGGGGAATACCACCCGCGCCCAAATCCTCACGGGCTACAGGGCTATCGGGCATGTTTTCGATTTCGTTGGCAGCGTATTGGGCCATGGAACATCCTCGCACTCAATCTGGGCGTGGTGTCCGCACGCGTATGGCTGCGTGCCGCCTCATGGTCAAATAAAAACGGGACGCGCCGGACCCCCGGCACGCCCCGCTACTGTAGCAACAACCAAGCAGCCCGTGCAATTCACCGCACTAAAGCGTTTTGTTCCGCCGTTCTACCGAACGGCGGACCGGCCGACGCTGCGCGAGCCGCATTCACGCCAATCTGACGTTCAATTTCAAGGGCGCGACCAGAAGGTCAGCGCCCTTTCATTTCACGTCACCTTGGCGCAAATGCGGCTCGCTCGCTGGCATTAGCGCTGCATCGGCGTTAACGTTGCTGTACTAGATAAGCTTTGTTGATTCCAGCTTTTCGATGATCCAGTCGTTGGCTTTGATGACCGGACGGCGGAAGACGACGCCCAGGGCCAGCGACGGAATCAGATAGCTCGCCAAGATACCCAGCTCGACCCAGTACTCCATATGATACGCACCGGCCATGGCGGCATGCATGGCGTTGATGCCGTGGGTGAACGGCAGGAACGGATAGATCGCCTGGAACACGGGGCCGGTCATCTCGATGGGGAACGTGCCGCCCGAACCGCCGACCTGCATGACCAGCAGCACGACGGCGAGCGCCTTGCCGATATCGCCAAACGACACGGTGAGCGTGTAGACGATATTGGAGAACACGAGACTCGCGACCCAGCCCGCCAGCACAAACTGCAGCGGGTTGTCGCACTGAATGCCAAAGAACAGAATGTCGCCCGCGCACACGAGCGTTGCCTGCAGCAGGGCCAAACCGCCAAAGAACAGGTAACGGCCCAGGTAGATCTCGTGCAGGCGTACGGGGATGAGCTCGTTGATAAGTTCATCGTCAACCGACACCTTCATCATGGCTGCCAGCACGATCGAGCCGACCCAAAGCGACAGAATCGTGTAGAACGGCGCCATGGCCGAACCGTAGTTGCGGATCGGATAGACCGGCTTGCGATCGAGCGCGACGGGACCGGAAAGCGACACGGCCAAACCCTCGGGGTCGTTGCCAATCATCGTCTTGATCGTGGCAAGGTCGTCCGACATCAGGGCGCCATCGAGCTCGTCCTTAAAGGCGCTGATCTTGTCCGATGCCTCACCCAGCTGATCGGAAGCCTTGTTGACCAGCGTCGCAGCCTTGGAGAGGCCCTTTGCGAGCGAGCCAGAGGCGTCGGTCAGACCGCTCACGGCGCTATCCAAGTCACCCGAGATACCGTTCAGGGAATCCAGAACGCCCGAAATGGTCTTCTTGAGCTCCTTGGCCTTAACCGAGAACGTGGAATCGTAGTCGGACTTGGCTCCCGAGATACCCGCCTTGGCATCGGCGATGGCCTGGTCGACCTCGGCACGCGAGTTGTTGACCTCCGCCATGCCGTCCGAAAGGGACTTTGCGGTCGCCGTCAGGTCCTTCGCATTGTTGCGGTACTCCACGGCAATTCTGCCCAGCGACGTCGCAGCGGACTCGAGACCGTCTTTGAGCTTGTCATCACTTACCTGGTCGGCAAGGTTACGGAGCTGATCGGTCATCGCATCGATATCGTCAGCACGCGTATTGAGCGCCGCTGCGGCTTCGTTGAGCTGAGACACCGTAAGGTCAACATGCTGATTCGCGGCATCGAATGCCTTCGCAAGCTCGGCGGACACGTTGTCGAACGAGCCCGCGCTTCCGTCAATCGCCGCGTCAACGGCATCGTTGGCGGCCTTGAGCGCTTCCTTGGAATCATTGATGCCACTCTTGGCGTGCTCCATCAGCTGCTTCGTCGACTCATCAACGGTGCCCGTCTGCTTGAGCATGCCGCCCGCCGATGTCAGTGAATCGGACGTGGAGCTCAAAATGCCCGCGAGCGACGTCGCACTCGCCTGAACGTCCTGCAGGTCCTCGACCGAATCGCCCAGCGTCGAGGACAGATTGGCGATAAAGCTGCTCACCTGGTCGGTACTCATATAGTCGAGCAGGCTGGACACGGTCTTAAGGCCGATGGTCGTGATGGTCTTGGTAAAGGTCTCGTTGACCTGACTCTGGACGGCGCTCGAACCCTTTTCAGTCACGATCTGTGCGATGGCGTTGGCCTTCTGATTCTCATAGAACTCGATATCGGCGTGCTTCACCTCGGTCGAGAAAAGCGTCATCATGTCGGCGCTAAACGTTTTAGGGATAACGACGGCAGCGTAGTACGCGCCCGACTTAACGCCCTCAATCGCCTTATCACGGTCGTTGAGGACGACCCAGTCGAAGTTCTCGTTGCCGCGCAGGGTGGCGGTTACGTTTTCGCCCACGTTGACCTCGACGGGAATCAGATCGCTCTCGTAACCCTCATCAGTGTTGACCACGGCGATCTTAAGGTTGCCGGTGTTGCCGTACGGATCCCAGCTTCCGGCGATGTTAAACCATGCATAGAGACATGGCACGATGATCAGGCCCATCACGACGACCATGCCGATCACGGAGCGAGACACGTTTTGGACATCGCGCTTAAACAGGTGCAGGATGTTTTTCATTTATGCCTCACCTCCTTTAGAGTGCTTGCCAAGCGAGGTGGTGTCCCCGTCGTTTCCGTTTACGTTGTCAGCGCCGTCGGCATCTTGAGCCTTACGATGCGCACCGATATGCGACAGACGGCTCGTAGGCTGTTCGCCTCCCTTGGCGCCACGCTCGCTGGCGTTGAGACCAAACATGCGACGGGCGGCAGGGATGGCAGCCGTGTGCTCGCGCATCTCGCGGCGAAGGTCCTCGTCCGAAAGCGCCGAGATACGCATCTGGGTATTGAGGCTCGCACGGATGTATTCGATGTTGATGAGCCAGCCGCAGATGGCGATAACCGAAATGATCCAGATAACGAGCAGGATGATCTTGCCGTTATTGTCGATATCGAGCACCGTCGAAAGCACAAAGAGCAGAACCTGCACGCCTACCACGGCGGCAAAACCGCCCTTGATGTAGTACGGGTAGCGATGCTCAAACGCCACGGCATGATCGAGCAGCTCGCGACGGTACGAATCCGAATCGAGCATGACGCGCATGGCCGTGCGCAGCGAATAGCGCTGGCGCGGCAGGTCGTTGGACTCGCAGATCATGAGGCCCGTCGTGGAAAGCTGCTTGTCAAAGAGCAGGTTGAGGTTGAGCAGCAGCGGACGCAGCTGCAAGCCAATAAAGAGTGCGATGGCAAGGAACACGCCCAGGATGCACAGGTTGAACAGGTAGTTGAACGAATACATGCCACCGACGGTCTCGCGCAGCAGGTTGATGCCATAGGTGAAGGGCAGCAGCGGATGCAGCCATTGGAAGAAGCCGGGCATCATCTCGATGGGATACATGCCCGACGAGCCGGGGATCTGCACAATGACGAGGATGACGCCAATGGCTTTACCGATATGCTTAAACGTGGTGGACAGCGCATAGATGATGTTGACGTAGGTGAACGAAATAGCGATGCCGCCCAGTACAAAGAGCAGCGGATTGACGCACTGAACGCCAATGACCAGGTCGCCCACCGTAACGATAATGGCCTGGAACGCGCCCAGGATCACCAGCAGCAGCCAGCGGCCAAAGTAGCCCTGACGCGCCGTAAAGCTACCGATGCCCTCGCGGTCGACCTCGAGTTTATAGATAGCGATGAGCACATAGCCGCCTACCCACAGCGCCAGATTGGTGTAGAAGGGCGCGATGCCCGAGCCAAAGCTCTTGACCGGATAGATTGACTTGGACGTCAGCTCAACCGGAGATGCCATGAAATCTGCCACGTCATTGACGTCGACGTCCATGAGGTCGGCTAACTCGCCCATAGACTCAGAGGTCTGCAGCGCCGCAATGTCATTGGCGGCGGTCGCGAGCTTGTCCTGGACCTTGGCAAGCAAGGCATCGGTCTGGGACAGCGTGGTCTTGGCCTGTTTGAGCGTCGCATCGAGTTGGGCCAGCGTGCCGCGCGCGCTCGCTATCGTGGGGGTCATACCCGACACAATGCCGGTCAAATCGCCCGAAACGGCGGCAAAGGAGTCAAGCGCGCTCGAAGCCTTCGGAAGTGCGTTCTGACCCAGATCGGTCTGAGCCTGACCGAGGCTAGCCGTACCGGTCTGAATTGCCGCGTTGAGTGCGTTGCTCGCGTTCGAGATTGCCGTAGCGTCGTTTGCCATGGCGCTCGACTGTGCAGAAAGGCCATCCTTGATGCTCTGCAGCTTCTGGTTTTGCTCGCGAAGCGAATCGATGGTCGATACAATGCGCGCGTCAATTTCCTCGGAACCTGTCGACGTGTCATTAACGAGAATCTCCAAGTGCCCGATAACGGCCTTATTGTGATCGATCGTCGCCTGGAGAGACTCGAGCGAGTTGTCGATGCGGGTGGTCGTAGATGTGACCGTACCCGTTAGCTTGCCAATCGCAGCGTTCGCGGAGGCTGACGTCTTGATGAGTGCAAGGCTACCTTCCGAGAGTGCCTTGGAGAGCGAGGTGATAGAGTTGCCCGCCGTGGCGCGAGCCTCGCCCAGCAGGTCGTTGCCCTGGGAGATTGCCTGCGTCAGCGACGGTGCCTGACCTTGCAAGCCGGCAAGCGCCGCATCAGCCGAGGCGATAGCGCCACTCGTCTTATCGATGGCGGCATTCATATCGCCAATCGAATCGCGCACCTCACCCAAGGTGTCGGATGCCTCGGACACCGAACTTGTCAGCGAGTCCTGAGTCTGGGTTGCCTTGTCCTTTAAATCGATGCCGGCATCCTTGGCGATGCCCGCTACGGTCTCGCCCACCGTGGAGACAAACTCCGAGTTGATCTGCTCCTCGATGGTGTTGGCACCGGTATCGGTGACCTTGGGCGCAATGGCGCTCTTCTTCTCATTGACGTAATAGGTGAGCTTCGGCTGATGGTAATTGCCATCGAGCATCGAGACAAGATTGTCGGAGAAGTTCTTGGGGATTACGATCGCCGCGTAGTATTCCCCGCTCTCGACGCCCTCTTTGGCATCGGCAGCCGAGTCGACGAAGGTCCAGCCCAGCTGATCGTTTTCCTTGAGCTGGTCGACCACCTTATCGCCCGCATTGAGCTCGCCCACTAGGTCGTTTTGGGTACCCTGATCGTTGTTGGCGATAGCGATTTTAATGCCCTGGGTGTTTCCATATGGATCCCAGTTAGCCACGATGTTGTACCAAGCGTACAGCGAGGGGATAACGCACACGCCAAGGGTGACCACCAAGGCGACGGGGTTCACAAGCAGTCGCTTAATGTCGCGCTTGAATATCGCAAAGGAGACCTTTGCATCGGATAGTTTGCTGCCGAGACTCACGCTTGGACCATCCATCCTGTCGTTGAATCAAATCGTACTATCAACAACCATTGTACGTAGGCGCTTTAGCGTCTCGAAGCACAATGGTATTGAGTTTTGCGGGTAGCAATATACTACGAAGATGAGTTAACGTACAGTTGTACAGTATCTCAAATTTCAGCAGGTCGCAAAACCACAACCCGCACAAATTAGCAATCCGAATAGTCATCGGGGGCGTTCTTAAACTACCAGTCAAACAAGAACGTCCCCCAACGACCACTTTTTCTCCGTCCCCAAGGGATCATTATTGGACCGTCGATGTTTTGGTAATGCCAGCGAGCGGTCACCAGAGCGAACAAATTGGCATGAAAAGAGGACGGCATAGACCTTCTGGTCATGCCGTCCTCTTTGAATGACAAGTTGTCGCTCTGGTGCCCGCGCAGCGTCGGCTGGTCCGCCGTTCGTTAGAACGGCGGAACGAAGGGCAGCGTCGAGTGGTTACGCGGTTCGTAGAACCGCGTAACCCCCTAGTTACATCAGCTCGCAGACAGCCGCCGCGAAGGCAACGGGGTCCTCGGGGAGGATACCCTCGACCAGCAGGGCCTGATCGTAGAGCAGGCCGGAGTACTGCCTGATCTTGTCGGCGTCACCTGCCTTCTGGGCAGCGACAAGCTTGTCAAAGACCGGGTGCTTGGCGTTGAGCTCGAGCACGCGCTGGCTCTTGGGCATGCCGTCGGGCGCGCCCTCGGGCCCCTTCTGGAGCACCTTCTCCATCTCGAGCGAAAGCGGACCCTCGGTGGTGATGCAAGCGGGGGCATCGGTCAGGCGCGCGGAGACGGCAACTTTCTCGACCTTGTCACCGAGCGCCTCCTTCATAGCGCTAAAGAGGTCCTCGTTTTCCTTGGTGGCGTCCTCGGCCTCCTTCTTCTCGTCCTCGGTCGCCAGATCAAGATCGCCAGTCGCAACGTTCTTGAGCTCCAGGTGACGATCCTCGACCTCGGGCTCGGCACCGTCGGCAACGGCCTTTTCGGCAGCCTCGCGGGCGGCGTCGTCCTCGTAGATCTTGGGCATATCGGCGGCCACGTACTCACACATAGCCTGGAACGTGAACTCATCCACATCCTGCGTCAGCAACAGCACGTCATAGCCGCGCTCGAGCACGCCCTTTACCACGGGCATCTTGGCCAAGCGCTCACGCGAGTCGCCGGCGGCGTAGTAGATGGCCTTCTGATCCCCGGGCATGCCCTTGGCATACTCGGCCAGGGTGATCATCTTCTGCTCCTTGGCAGACCAGAACAGCAGCAGGTCGGCGAGCTCGTCGGCCTTCATGCCGTAGCTCGAGTAGATGCCGTACTTCAGACCGCGACCAAAGTTCTCAAAGAACTTCTCGTATGCCTCGCGGTCGTTGTCGCGCATGTCCTCAAGATCGGCAGTGATCTTCTTCTCGACACGCTTGGCAATGGCCTTGAGCTGACGGTTCTGTTGCAGCGTCTCACGCGAGATGTTGAGCGTCACGTCGGCAGAGTCCACGACACCGCGCACAAAGTTGTAGTAGTCGGGCAGCAGGTCGTCGCACTTCTCCATAATCAGCACGTTGGAACTGTAGAGCGCCAGGCCCTTCTCGTAGTCCTTGCTGTACAGATCGAACGGGGCGCGACCCGGCACAAACAGCAGCGCATCGTACTCAAGCGTACCCTCGGCATGGAAGCTGATAGTGCGCGCGGGATCGTCAAAGTCGTGGAAAGTGGACTTGTAGAACTCGTTGTAATCCTTCTGCTCAACGTCGGAGCTGCGCTTTTTCCAGATCGGCGTCATGGAGTTGATGGTCTCGAGCTCCTGGTAGTCCTCGTACTCGGGCTTGTAGTCGTCGCCGGCGTCCTCGGGCTTGGGTTTCTGGCGGCTCTTGCTCACCATCATCTGAATCGGGTAGCGCACATAGTTGCTGTACTGCTGAATCAGGCTCTTGAGGCCCCACTCGGTCAGGAAGCGATCGTAGGTCTCGGCCTCGCCGTCGGCGTCGAGCTTCTCGTTCTCGCGCAGCGTCAGGATGACATCGGTGCCGTGCTCGGCGCGCTCGCCGTCTTCGATAGTGTAACCCTCAAGACCATCAGACTCCCACACGTGAGCGGTGTCCTCGCCATAGGCGCGGCTGACAACCTTTACGTGGCTGGCAACCATAAAGGCAGAGTAGAAGCCCACGCCAAACTGGCCGATGATGTCGACATCGGAGCCCTGTTGCTCGGCGT
Source organism: Collinsella sp. TF11-5AC (assembly GCF_003436775.1). Taxonomy (NCBI): domain Bacteria; kingdom Bacillati; phylum Actinomycetota; class Coriobacteriia; order Coriobacteriales; family Coriobacteriaceae; genus Collinsella; species Collinsella sp. TF11-5AC. The sequence goes on along the minus strand of NZ_QSQO01000011.1, from coordinate 36,755 downwards.
TCTCGGTCTTAAACTCCTCGGAGCCGGAATGGGCGATGGTGCCCAGATTGCGCTCGAGCTCCTCGGCGGTCATGCCAATGCCGTTATCCGAGATGGTAATGGTGCGGGCGTCTTTATCAAAAGAGACGCGAATAGCCAGGTCGCCCTGGTCGAGCTTGACACTCGGGTCCTGCAGGCTCTTAAAGTTGAGCTTGTCGACGGCGTCGCTCGCGTTGGAGATAAGCTCGCGCAGGAAGATTTCCTTATTGGTGTAGATGGAGTTGATCATGAGGTCGAGCAGTTTTTTGCTCTCGGTCTTAAATTGACGCATGTGCAGTCCTTTCGCGCTACCCCCGTCCGCAAAAACGGCCCGGTTGCCCGAGCCGCATCGCAGACCTGCTATGTCCAGACTTAGATTTTATAACCCATTAGCGCGCATATATACATACGGAATCGAAAAACTGTATGTCCAAACGCTCTGATGCGCCAATTGCCAAGGAGTGTCCCCGACTGCCGGCAGGAAAGGAACGTCCCTATCTGCCATCTACGCGCTTGGCCATCCAAACATGGGGCTGGCCCTCGTCTTCGTAGTCCACCGGGGCAATCTGCGTGTAACCCGCCTTGGCATAGAGCGGCAGCACGTATTCCTGCGCGTGCAGCTTAATGAGCTTGGCGCCGGCATCACGCGCGCACGTATCACTGGCCTCGACAATCTTGCTCGCCAAACCGCGACGGCGCATGCTCGGCAGCACGGCCACGCGCCCCATAATGTAGGTCTCCTCCGCCGCGACGCCTTCGTCCAAGTCGCACGCCGGCGACACCGGAGCCTCTGCGTCAGCTGCGCGCTCGAGTTCTTCGGGAAACACGCGCGAGCAACCGGCAAGCTCACCGTCTACATAGAGCGTCACATGGATGCAGTTCGGATCCTCGTCGATAGCGTCAAACTCATTCTCGTAGCCCTGCTCGTCCATAAAAACGACGCGGCGCACCAACGCCGCGTCATCAAAGCATCCCGTCTTAAGTTGGATATCCATAGCTGCCCTTTCATTCAACGCGAACGTTAGGGACAGATTTTAGCGAAAATGAGCTCCGCGCACGCTAAACTTCGCGCGAGCCTTCGCCAGACAGTCGTAATGACCCACGTTATGGGCATCGCTCGCGATGAAGCTGTACAGGTTCTGATCGAACAGGCGCTGTGCCGGCTTTTTCTCGCGACCAAAGCGACCGCCGGCAATAAAGTCCGCCGAAGCCTGCAGCTTGCAGCCCATATCGACCAGGCGCTCCGCCACGCTTACATCCTTTTGAACCGCACGATAGCGCTCAGGATGAGCGATGATCACCTGATAGCCACGGCACTGCAAATCGTAAATCGTGTTCTCGTACTCTCTAAACGCATACGCATCGGCATGCGTCGAAAGCTCGAGCAGAAACTCGTTGGTCCCATCGAAATGCAAGTGATCCGCGGCATCGATACCAAGCTCAACGAGCTTTCGATGGTTGACCTCGAAGCCCATCTGGAGCGGAAAACCGTCAGCGTTATCGCGCAGCAGCTCAAAGGCATCCCACATCTTGTCGTAATCAAAATAGGGATCACGGCAGTGAGGAGTGCAAACGATTCTGGTTACACCGGCCCGCTTGGCAGCCTCGAGCATCGCCAAGCTCTCTTCGAGATCGGCGGCGCCGTCGTCTACACCCGGCAAGATATGGCAATGAATGTCACGCATAGGTCAGCCTTAATCAACTAAACGTTTGCTCGGTTGGTGAAAATGCCCTTTTTGGAAGTGCCCTGATCGTCGGAGCCCTTCTTAACCTTCTTACCGTCCTTGGTGTAGTAAGAATAATAGTACTCGCTGGTCTCGGTCTCACAGTAATTCATGACGGTACCGATGAGCTTGACCTTCTCGGACTTCTTAAGCTGGGCGATAGCGTTGAGCGCCTCTTCGCGCTTGGTAAAGTCCTCGCGCACCACGAACAGCGCGCCGTCGGTCAGGCTGGCAATCTCGGCAGCATCGATGAAGGTGCCGACCGGAGGAGCATCGAAGATGACGTACTGGAACTTAGCAGACAGTGCCTTGACCAGCTTGGCAAAGCGATGGGAGACGATGATGTCGGCAGGATTGGGAATATGCGGCTCAGCATCGAGGAAGTAGAAGTTCTTCTGACCCGTCTCGACAATTGCCTGGTCAATGGAGATCTGCTCGGAAAGGACCGCATAGAGTCCGCCGCGCGAACGAACGCCGAGCATATCGGAAAGGGACCTGCGGCGCATATCGGCCTCGACCAGGAGCACGGACTTGCCGCTCGTGGCGATTGCCTGAGCAAGGTTAATGGAAACCGTAGACTTGCCCTCGTTGGGAATCGAGGAGGTAACGGTGATGGTGCGAATGGGGTCATCCACGCTCGCAAAGCGGATGTTGGCCAGAAGGGTCTTGGCGGCATTCTGCACAACGAGCTTATCGGTGTTCTTTGCCTTAGCCATGCCTATTTACCACCTTTCATAGCCGGAATTCGGCCAACAACGGGAATACCCAGGAGCTCTTCTGCCTCTTCGGCACCGCGGATGCGGGTATTGAGCATGTCCGCCAAAACGACATAGGCAACTGCGATAAAGATACCGGCGAGGAACGCGACGGCAATATACAGCGTGCGCTTGGGGCCGCTGGGGGCTTCGGGGGTCTTAGCCTCGTCGATAACGTTGATGCTCTGGGCAGCGCCGACGTTCTGAGCGACCGTACTCACCGAGCTGGCAATGGCCTTTGCGACCTCAGCCGTCTCCTTGGCATCGGTGCCGGTAACCGAAAGCGTAATGACACGCGTGGTGGTCTCGGAGGAAACAGACACCTTGTAGTCATCCAAATCGGTGAGGCCCAGTTCTTTGGCGGCGCCGCTCTTAACGCTATCGCTATCCAGCAGCGTGGCGATATCGTTGGAAAGCATCTGGCTCGCCGAGAGATCGTTGTAGCTCATCTGACCGCTATCGTCGGTCTTGGCGAGAATGTACATGCTCGTCGTCGCGGTATAGGTGTTGTCCATCGCAACGAAGGACACGATGCCCATGGCGATCGCGCAGACCACCGGAAGGGTGATGACCAGCTTGAGGTGCTTCTTCAGCAGCTGGAACAGTTCGAGAAGGGTCATGCAGCTTGCCTTTCATTTCCCCAGTTCGGATTGACAAAACTGTCCGTATGTTATCGCATCTTTTTACCGAGACCAAACTCTATACATAAGAAACAGGCTCTCCTGTAAAAATGTCGGAAGCAATCGTAAAATTGCACAACAACGCCGCACCCGAAAGTCAAATGCGGCGTCTACATCAATATCTGTGTTGTATCGCTATGCGAATGGCTCGTCCTGCTGTATGGGAAACGTCACCGTAATGGTGGTTCCCACGCCCAACTCGCTCGACAGATCAAGCGTGGCGTGATGATACAGGGCCGCATGCTTGACAATGGCAAGCCCCAGGCCGGTTCCGCCGCGTGCCTTGGACCTACTCTTGTCCACGCGATAGAACCGCTCAAATACCTTGCCCTGTTCTTCAGGCGCGATACCGATTCCCGTGTCGGCGACAGCGAGGAACGGATGGCCTTCGTCGTTAGTGCCGCACTGCAGCGTAACCGTACCGCCGGGCCGATTGTAGCGGATGGCGTTGCTTGCCAGATTATAGATGAGCTCGTCGACCAAGCGCGACACGCCTTCGATGACCACAGGCTTGGTCTCATGACTTATCGTCACATTCGCCTGACGGGCAACCTGTTCAAGACGCTGCTCAACCGCGTAGATCGCACGCGAGAGCTCAATAGGCTCCGTGGACCCAATGGGCACTGCCTCGCCTTCAGTTGCACGTTCGGCCTCGTCCAAGTTAGACAGCGTAAGGATGTCGTTGACAAGCGCTGCCAAGCGGCCCGCCTCACGATAGATGCGACCGCCAAAGTTGCGCAGGTCGTCCTCGCCCTCGACCATGCCATTTGCGATGAGCTCGGCATAGCCCGAAATCGCCGTAAGCGGCGTCTTGAGCTCATGGGTGATATTCGCCGTGAACTCGCGGCGCATACGGTCGTTGTCCGCTAGCACCGCCATTTGGCGCTTGAGTTCCTGGCGCTGCGACTCGATACGCTCAAGCATGGGGACCATCTCGGCATAGGCGTGCTCATAGCTACGGCGTGGGTGATCCAAATCCACCTCTTGCAACGGCGCGATGATGGCACGGGACTCACGGCGCGCCATAAAAAACGAGAGTACCGCACCCGCTGCTGCGATAAGCAGCATCGGCGCCAGCATCGACAGCAAAATCGCCGCAACGCCAGGCTGGGCCTGCGCCAAGCGGACGACCTGGCCGTTATCAAGGGTGACGGCGCGATACAGCATAATCTCGTCGAGTGTAGAGCTTGCGCGCTCCGCGGAACCCGAACCACTCTCAAAGGCCTCGATGACCTCGGGGCGATCGCCATGGTTGGGCAGTGTGGAAGGCGACGCCTCGTTGTCGTAGGCAACAGATCCGTCCTTATTGATCAGCGTGATACGAAGATCCTCGCGATCGAGGCTTCGCAAGAACGGAATGGGCTCCTGCTGCTCGTCGAGAGCGGCAGCAATGAGCTCGGTTTCCTGCGCCAGATTGGCACTCGTGGCATCCGCCAAAGTGTTTTGCACAAAGAACGCACCCAGCACCGTAAACGCCACGATAACCGCCATGGCGCAGACAAAGATCGTCACAAAAACGCGGTGCGACAGCGTATGTTTTCCCTGGGGGGCGAAGACCACGGGTTACTCCTCCGATGCGGTGGCCGCGGTGTCGTCGCCTTCGGCACCATCACCGGCAGAAGGCTCGGCCAGGCGATAACCCACGCCGCGCACGGTCTCGATGGCGCTGGCATGCTCGCCCAGTTTTTGGCGAAGCGTCTGCACGTGCACGTCAACGGTGCGCGAACCGCCGTCGAAGTCCCAGCCCCACACGCTCTGCAGCAACGACTCGCGGGTAAAGACCACGCCGGGCTTGCGCATGAGGTACTCGAGCAGGTCGAACTCGCGCAGGGTGAGCTTAAGCGGCTCGCCGGCAACGGTCACCTCGCGATGGCTGGGCGAGAGCACGATGTCGCCCACGCTGAGCACATCGCTCGCCTGCTTGACCATGCCGCCGCGACGCAGCAGTGCGCGGCAGCGGCTCGCAAGCTCCATGAGCGAAAACGGCTTAGTCAGGTAATCGTCGGCACCGCCATCGAGCGCCATCACCTTGTCGAGCTCGGTGTCCTTGGCGGTAAGCATCATGATGGGCACCGTCGCCGTCAGGCGATCGGCACGCAGACGACGCATAATCGCCAAGCCATCGGTGTCGGGCAGCATGATATCGAGCAGCACAGCATCGGGCACCCGTCGCGCCACGGCAGCTTTAAACTCGCCATCACACGAAAAGCCCTCGGCCTCGATTCCCTGCTTGCGCAGCGCGTAGACTGTCAAATCCCTGATGTTGTCATCGTCCTCGACGTAATAGATCATGTTGAACCCCTTTGCGGCCGATATGACCGCATCTTAACCCTAAAGGCACCTGTAAAAGACAGCGTCAGCCAAAACGCCCCGTCAAATAATCCGCGGTGCGCGGATCGGACGGATTCTTGAAGAGTTGCGCGGTGGGCGCGTGCTCCACCAGCTCACCCAGCAAAAAGAACGCAACCGAATCGGAAATACGCGCGGCCTGCTGCATGTTGTGCGTCACGACCACCAGCGTGCAGGTCTCCTTGAGCTCGCAGGCCAGCTGCTCCACCACCAACGTCGACACAGGGTCGAGTGCCGAGGTCGGCTCGTCCATCAGCAGAATGTCGGGCTGCACGGCAAGTGCGCGGGCGATGCACAGGCGCTGCTGCTGTCCACCCGAAAGACCCAGGCCCGACTCTTTGAGCTTGTCCTTGACCTCGTCCCACAGGGCAGCGCGACGCAGGGAGTCCTCGACCAGCTCATCGAGCACGGCGCGGTCGCGCACACCCATACCGCGAGGACCGTAGGCGACGTTGTCGTAGATGCTCATGGGAAATGGGTTGGGGCGTTGGAACACCATGCCCACGCGCTGGCGCAAACGGCAGATGTCGCAATCGCCCAGGATATCTTGACCATCGAGCGCAATCTTGCCCTCGATGCGGCAATCCTTGATGCCGTCGTTCATGCGGTTAAAGCAGCGCAGCAACGTGGACTTTCCGCAGCCCGAAGGCCCGATGAACGAAGTGATCTGCTTGTCGCGGATCTTGATATTCACGTCCTTGAGCGCATGGTGATCGCCATAGAACAGGTCGAGGCCCTCGACGTCGATGCGCGTCGGCGAGGCGGCAAGATCCTCTGCCGTGGGGCGAGTCGCATCCCCAACCTCGCGCTCATGCGCGGCCTCGGCCTGCGCTTCCATGAGTTCTTCAAGCTCCGTGGGCTCCACAGCCGCAGCAGCCGTCATACCGCACACCTCCATATCGATATCAATTCAGCAGTATCGATAGTAGGAATCGCGGCTCATACGCACGTGAGCACATTGTCAAGTGTTTGTAAGGGCACACTGGCTATGCGGCGGGCAGCTCGATGGTGAATATCGTGTGTTCGGGCGTCGATTCACATGCAACGGTACCGCCGTGTGCCGCGATGATCTCCTTGGCAATAGCAAGGCCCAGGCCGGCACCACCGCGATTGGTCGCACGCGCCGCATCCAGGCGATAGAACTTCTCAAAGATCACCTTGAGCTTAGCCGCAGGGATAGGATCGCCCTGATTGATAAAGTGCACGCGCACGCCGCCATCGTCTTGGCGCCTGGCCTCAATCGTGATAGTCGAGCCCTCATAGCTATAGGCGACGGCGTTTTTCATGATGTTGTTGAACACGCGGGCCATCTTGTCGCCATCCACGAGCACCGTCAGGTCCTCGCGAATATCAACCTGGGCTTCCTTATGCTGCTCGTTGAGGATGGGATAGAACTCGTCAGCCACCTGAGCCAGCAGCAACCCCAGATCAACATAGCCGCGCGTGAGCACGATATCGTGGAAGTCAAAGCGCGTGATATCGAAGAACTCTTCGATGAGCGCATCGAGCCGGCGCGCCTTGTCGAGCGCCACGCCCGTAAAGTGCGCACGTTGCTCAACCGGCAGCTCAGGAGCCTCTTGAAGCAGCGAAAGATAGCCCACCACACTGGCAAGCGGGGTGCGTAGGTCATGTGCCAAGTACGTGACCAGATCGTCCTTGCGATGAGACTCGTCACGCAAGGCCTGCTGCACCTTGCGCTCGCGATCGCGCACACGGTTGAGTGCGCCCTCGACCTCCAGGAAGTCGCCGTCGATGTTGTCCCAGGTGTCGGGGTGATCGATCAGGCGATCTTGAATACGAGCGGCCAGCACACAATCGGCATGCTGCTCGCCCTGCTCATAGCCCTGGTAGTACAGGGCGCGGCCGCAAAAGAACAGCACGCACACGGCAAGCGCCAGCACAAAGCCAAGCATGTTGAATACAAAGCCGGCATCGAACAGCACCGGCCCTTCGATGCCGCCGAGTGCCATGGCGCCAATCGCCAACGTCATGGCCCACGCGGCACCGCCAATCACCACGCAGCGGCGTACGATTTCAAATCGATCGATCAGCAAAAAGCCGACAAGCAGCACCGCCAAGATTCCAGCGATGTTATCGATGCCAATCAGCAGCAGGCTCAGCAAAAAGAGCAGCACCGTTGCAAGTGCGCGGTTGTCGACGACCGACCTCACGTATTCAAAGAGTCGATCGGGCACCTCGAATGCCTGCCTATCGTCTTTTGTCATGTCCACTTCCCCACCATCAAAGGCGCTATTCGATTATGTAGCCGACGCCCCAGACGTTTTTGATAAAGCGCGGCTTTTGAGCGTCGTCGCCAATCTTTTCGCGCAGGTGGCGAATGTGCACCATCACCGTATTGTTGGAGCCGGGCATAAAATCCTCGTTCCACACCGCGCGGAACAGATCCTCCACGGCTACCACGCTGCCGCGATGCTCAACCAGATACAGCAAGATGGAATACTCGATGGGCGTGAGGCGCACCGGTGCACCGTCCACCGTTACGGAACGAGCATCGCGGTTGATCTCCAGGCCGTCGAGCTGGATGGTCGGCGACTCGGCCGCCTGCGAGCGGCTACCGTAGCTGGTGTAGCGGCGAAGCTGAGCGTGCACACGCGCGATGAGCTCCAGCGGACGGAACGGCTTAACCACGTAATCGTCCGCGCCAAGCGAAAGGCCCTCGATCTTGTCTTGCTGGGCATCGCGCGCCGTCAGCATGATCACGGGATAGGTATGGCTGGAACGGATCGTACGCAGTAGCTCAAAGCCATCGATATCGGGCAGCATGACATCCAACAGTGCCAGATCGAACTCCTGCTCCAGGATTGCCTTGGCAGCATCGGCCCCGCTATAGGCAATCTGGACATCAAAGCCCTCTTTTGTAAGGTAGATACCAACCAAGTCGGCGATGGCCTTCTCGTCATCAACTACCAAAATGCGCTCGTTCATGCGTGCTCCTCTCGCGCTCCATTATGCCCGAGGCGACGCACGCCACACACAACAAGCGTGGGTGATTAAGTCGGCCTTAAGCACCCTTGTGCCCGTTCGGGCGCGGATGTGGGCCACGCACGCACGCGATGATCGCCGACGCCGGCAAACGATATACTCTAGTTCCAGAAGAGACCATCCCGTCGAAAGCGAAATCCGTGAAGTCCCTCACCTCTTTTGCAAAGCGCTCAGCCCAGCTTGCCGCCGGCTTTGTCTGCGCTATCGCCCTTGCCGCTGGCGCGCCCACCGTCGCCGGCGCCCAAGTGCTCACGACCGACAATGTTTGCGGCAAAACCGCCGATGCGCGCGGCATCACGGCCGAAAACCTGCCCGATATCGATGCGACCAATGCCCTCGTCATGGGCAAAGACGGCACCGTCTACTATGCCCGCGGCGCCGATGAGCAGGTCAAGATTGCCTCGATCACCAAGGTCATGACCGCAATCCTAACCGTCGAGAATTGCAAGATGGACGAGAAGGTCACGGTGAGCAACGCCGCAGCCACCGTGGGCAATTCAACAGCCGGCCTACTCGAAGGCGACGAGCTCACCGTGGAGCAGGCACTGCGCGGCCTGATGATTCCCTCGGGCAACGACGCCGCCATCGTGCTCGCCGAATATGTGGGCAAGAAGATCGACCCTAAGACCAAAGATGCCGAGGCAACATTTGTGAAAGCCATGAACGAGCGCGCTAAGAAGCTCGGTTGCACCGGCACGCTTTTTGAAAACCCGCATGGTCTGGACTTTGATGAGTGGGCTGGCGATATGCACTCAACCGCACACGACGTAGCGCTGATGATGCAAGAGGCCATGAAAAACGACACGATCCGCGAGGTCGTAGCGAGCGAGGATTCCTGGATCGAGGTCACGGGCGCCGACGGCACCGACCATTCGCATTCCATGGACACGCATAACTATTTGCTAGGCCAAGATGGCAACATCGGTGGCAAGACCGGCACCACCGATGATGCAGGCTATTGCTTTACGGGTGCCTACAACCGCGATGGCGACGAGATCTACACCGTCGTTTTGAACTCCACCACCACCGACCAGCGCTTTACCGATACCGCAACCCTTGCCAATTGGTACTACGGTCACAAGGTGACGGTCGCAATCGCCAACACGCAGGAAAAGACCGCCAACGGCAACCCGCTTATGGCGCGCATTGGCCAAACCGACTGGACGGATAAGACGATCGACGCCACGCTCGCCGATCCTACGGCGCAAGCGACCGTGTTTTCCCTTGCCGGCGAGGTGACCGAAAAGGTTAGCTACGACGATCTTTCGGGCACGGTGCATGTGGGCGACAAGGTGGGCAGCGTTACGCTCAAGCAGGATGGCACCAAGATCGCCGTCATGGACCTGGTTGCCGACGAGGAAGGCGCAGGGCCGAATCCCATTGAATGGCTGCTCGTGAAGCTCGATCGCTTGGGCCGTCGCATCGACAACCGCCCACTCACGGCAGAAAGCGAGACCGTCGCCAAGGCGCCCGAGGTGTAGGGCGCAAGAATAATAAGTCCACTGAAAGGAGGCGTCCGAAAGGATGCCTCCTTTTTTGAGGGTTCGAATCCCCAGCTAACGTGGTTCAACTAAAAAAGGGTCCCTTTCGGAACCCTTCTTTAAAGTCTTACTGGCGGAGAGCTGGGGATTCGAACCCCAGATGCCCTTTTGGGGCATACTCGCTTAGCAGGCGAGCACCTTCGGCCTCTCGGTCAGCTCTCCGTAACAGCCGTTCTATAGTAACCAAACAGCCAAGGATGAGCAAGAGGAAATTTTCTAATTGCCTAGCAGCCTTTCCTTCTTGAAAGCTTCGCCTACCCCAGCGAGCGGTTGAGGGAGCCGAGCTCGTCGTTGCCCATGGTGCGCCACATTTGGAAGATACAACCGCGCGCCAGGAAAAAGAAACCGTTGTCGACCAGTTGCACAGCGGCATCTGCCAGCTGATTCGTCACGGCGGACACTGGCGGCAGCTCTAGTCCAGCCTTATGGATGGTCTCGACCGCTTCCTCGAACGTCGGAGGCTCGCTGACGCCCATCTCGTTCATAAGGCCCTGCATTTCTTCCAGCGCGCTGCTGCCCGACTCCTCGCCGCGCGGCACCAGACGGTAACAAGCCAGCGCCAGGTCGAGCTGATCGCAATTCCAATAGGCAAACGCCAAGCGATAGAACAGGTAGCCGATTGCAGAACGATCGCTGGCAATACGTAGGCCGTGGCGCGCCACCTCGATAATCTCGTCAAAGCGCTCCAGACGCGCAAGCACGTTGATGAGCGCAAAGTGCGACTGCATGGACGAGCGCGCCAGATCGTAAAGATGGCGCACCTCGGGCAGTGCTCGTTCAAAGTCCTCTTGCTCGGCGTAAAAGCTGCAGATCTCGTGCTGGGCAAAGTACAGCGCATCGGGCGCACGAAGGATTCGCACAGAGCGGTCTTCTTCCAACACCGGTAGCACCATGCGCACCAGCTGGTTATCGCAAAACTGCGTTTGAACCGGACCTGTCGCCAAAAGCTCGGCGACGGCGCACTTAGCCTCCAACTCCTCAACAAGACGGGAAAAGCCTTCAAAAGCACCTGTACGGTCGACTTTTGCCTGCTCGCGCAATTCAACAACACGGGCCACGTATGGGTCGTCGTCCTCTTCCATGACCTCCAGCTCGTCAGCCGTATCGGCAAGCAGCAGATCGCGCAGCGCCGGCGGCAGCATGCGATGGTCATCACGCGGACGAGCATGAACCTCCGCCGGCTCAATCGTCTCCGGAGCGGTTGACTCATACGCCTCAAGCACACGCTTGCACGGCATATCGTCCATGTCCATGCTCTCAAGATCCTTGGCGACAGGCACGCAATCGGCCAGATAGGCCGCGCGCCCAAAGAAATACGTTGCGACAACGCACTCGCCCTGCTCACTGTCGGGAGCAGCAATCTGCACATAGCAGCGCGTGATGCAGGTGCCCGCGGCAAAACACGCTGCCGCAAGCGTGAGCGCCACGCGCGCATCGTGCTCCGCGGCCCAGATCGTGCGCGTGTCCTCGTCCAGCTCGTGCCAGGCGTCATCTTGAGCGTCGTATTCACGTTGCGGCATGGCATCAACGACAGACTGCCCAAACCGAACGAGCATAATCCCCTCGGCAACGTTTGCCCGATAGGTATAGTCGAGCCGCGTGACCACGTTAAGCGCCTCGACAATACGCGCGAAGCGGGTACGCACATCCCACTCACCGCCCGGCTGGCAAGCCACCGTACCCGGTTTGCCCCACGGGTTATCGCTCGAGGCCGTATCAAGCAGTCGGGGAACATCGTTGGTCGTCTTGGCGATATGCCACGCATCAAAGAGCGCGCAGCCCTCAAGGCTCGGCGAGGATGCCGCAGGGACCAATCCGGCCCCGATGTGCTCAAGGATGCCGGAGAGACGGTTAAGACGGCACTCGATGGCAAGCAGCATGTCAATCTCGTCCTGGTCCAGCAGGCTGCGATCAAAATTGAGATAGAAAAGCTTTGAGCGATCGATGCGAGCCAGGCTCATCTCGGACTTAGCGGCGATGGTGCGCAAGCGAGGCAAGTCAATTTCACTCATAAGGGCGGCGGCATAGCGCTCGATACCGCTCGGATTCTCGGCATGGTCAACGCGGTAGAGCAGCGTCTCGATAGCGTCAGGTAGCGGTGTCGTGTTAAAGCCCAAAAACACCTCGACCGGCTCGGGCAGCTTTACGAGCTTGATCTTGTCGACAACGTTTTGCATACCCTCGTCGAGTCCGTCGGCGTCCGCCGTGCTCGCAATGGTATTTTCGGAGTCAGCGAATATCACGTAGCGCAGGAACATCGATGCCATGAACTCACCGTAAGGAAGGGAGCGGGTCGAATTCCATGTCTCGTGATCGGACTGCTCGCGCATGGGACCTTCGGGAGAGCCGACGGTTCGCGCGCACGCGCGCATCGTGCCGTTTGCTCCCCTCACCATAATCTCACCAATACCGGAGTCCGACTCGTCAAGGACCAGTTCCATGTCGGGATCGTTGGGCAGCGGAGCCTCGCTGACGGGGCGGTCCACCTTGTACACCTCGCCCGAAACGCTTACGTAGCCCAAAAGCGACACATGGCTTTTGCCAACGAATTCGACGACATAACAAGATTCATGCTGATCCTCGCCAAAGAGTTTCCAGACCACGCCATATGAGCGTCCCGCAGGCTGCTCGGGCATCGCCGGAAAGCGCTTCTTGGGATCGAGAAACCTGAGCTTGTATGTCGGACGCTCTGCCACGGAATATCACCCTGATCGGTCGCTTGAAGAAGGAGTGGTCGCGAATAAGTCGCGACATCTACTCGGAATCTTACACGAGTCGACAGGAAATCGTCCGCTTTACGCCCGCGCCTCGACCGAGGTTCGAATCAATGCGGTGTTTACGTAAAAGAAAAGCCCCCGTTGCCGGGAGCTTTAATCTCAAATGGTGCGGCGTATAGGATTCCGCGCATCCGCTGCGCGGATCCGCACCGGCTTCGCCCGCCTGCCGGCGTGCTCGCCCGCGGGCTAAAAACGCTCCGCGTTTTCTTTACGCCCGCGCCTCGACCGAGGTTCGAATCCATGCGGTGTTTACGTAAAAGAAAAGCCCCCGTTGCCGGGAGCTTTAATCTCAAATGGTGCGGCGTATAGGATTCGAACCTATGACGTTC
>NZ_QSQO01000011.1:0-23569 GCF_003436775.1 Collinsella sp. TF11-5AC | reverse complement strand
TGGTGCGGCGTATAGGATTCGAACCTATGACGTTCTGATTCGTAGTCAGACCCTCTATCCAGCTGAGGTAACGCCGCGACTTGTTGATTATTATGCACAGGGACTGAATAATGGTCAAGCATTTTTTCAAAAAAAGTTATCGAATTTGATTTTTAATCATTTGGAGGGCTTGGCGCGATCTTCGACGCATCGCGATATAAGAAAAGCCCCCGTCGCCGGGAGCTTTAAAGCCAATTGGTGCGGCGTATAGGATTCGAACCTATGACGTTCTGATTCGTAGTCAGACCCTCTATCCAGCTGAGGTAACGCCGCAACGCACGGATTATTATGCACGTGACCCCTCGATGGGTCAAGCGACAATTTGGAAAAATTTTACGAAGTGATGATTAAGACGCCCGCGCCTCGACCGAGGTTCGAATCCATGCGGTGTTGCCATAAAAGAAAAGCCCCCGTTGCCGGAGGCTTTGAATTTCAATTGGTGCGGCGTATAGGATTCGAACCTATGACGTTCTGATTCGTAGTCAGACCCTCTATCCAGCTGAGGTAACGCCGCAGCGCAAAACATATAAAACCACTTTAGCTTATTGGAGTCAAGCACAATCTCAAACTTTTTTGTGGAACGCAGTTTTGTCATGCTGCTCCGCATATACCGTCGTTCCCCGTACGATCGATTGGCTTTTCGATCACGCCAAACTTAGCATCAAGTTCCCTCAGGAGCGATCTCACCCGCTGGGCACAATCATAATCGGCAAACGAGATACTCAACATGCGAGCAACCTGATTAGATGTCTGGACCCCATAGAAATGCTCTAGGGCCACAAGCCCCTCGTGCGCCACAAACGTCTCAACCACATGAGGCGACTCCTCGTAGCACCATTGCGTCAACGGCCCCTCGCTCGTCTGTCGAACCACCAGGCCACCCATGCCAGACGGCTCACACGTCACAAGCAGGTACTCCCCGCCCTCGTCGCTCTCAAACAAAACCACCCGATCATCAAACAGCTCCATCGCGTCCCCTTTCTCTCGCTCTTATTTAGCAAAAGCATAGCAGGTAGATGGCTGTATACAGAACAGTTGTTCGTGTGTTTTCTATTGAGCTGTCCGCACAGCATGGTATGGCCGTACACAAAAAGGGCACCCCAAAAAGGAGTGCCCTAGCAAATCGCTTATGCAGCCAATCTACGCGACCGGCTCGATCTTCTCGAGGCCGCCCATGTAGGGACGCAGAACCTCGGGGATCGTGATGGTGCCGTCAGCGTTCTGGTAGTTCTCCAGAATGGCTGCCATGGTACGGCCAGCCGGCAGACCGGAACCGTTGAGGGTGTGCAGATAGCACGAACCCTTGAAGTTCTCGGGGTCGCGATACTTGATGTTGGCGCGACGGGCCTGGAAGTCACCGCAGTTGGAGCAGGAGCTGATCTCCTTGTAGGCGTTGTAGCTCGGCAGCCAGACCTCGACGTCGTAGGTCTGACGGGCAGAGAAGCCCAAGTCGCCGGTGCACAGGCTAATCACGCGATACGGAAGGCCCAGCTGCTGCAGCAGGTACTCGGCCTCGGCGGTCATGCTCTCGAGCTCCTCGTCGGACTCCTCCGGCTTGGCAAACTTTACCATCTCGACCTTGTCGAACTCGTGCTGGCGAATGATGCCGCGGGTATCGCGACCAGCGGAGCCGGCCTCCTCGCGGAAGCAGGGGGTGAAGGCGGTGTAGCGGCGCGGCAGGGTATCGGCGTCGAGGACCTCACCGGCGTGCAGGTTGGTGAGCACGACCTCGGCGGTGGGGATCAGGAAGTTGTCGCCCGAGACGTGATAGGCGTCGTCCTCGAACTTGGGCAGCTGGCCCGTGCCGAACATGGTCTGACGCTTGACGACGATGGGCGGCCACCACTCCTTAAAACCACGGCTGGTGTGCGTATCGAGGAAGAAGTTGATGAGGGCGCGCTCAAGACGGGCGCCGGCGCCACCGAGAACGGTGAAGCGGCTGCCGGAGAGCTTGTTGCCGCGCTCGAAGTCAAGGATGTCGAGGTCGGTGCCCAGATCCCAGTGCGGCTTAAAGTCGAAGTCGAACTCGCGCGGGGTGCCCCAACGACGGCGCTCGATGTTCTCGTCCTCGTCCTTGCCGTACGGCGTGGCCTCGCAAGGAATGTTGGGCAGGTGAGCCATGAAGTCGTACTGCTCCTGCTCGAGAGCAGTGCGGCGCTCGGCCAGACCGTCAATCTTCTCGTTGACGGCGCGCACGGCCTCCTTGGCGGCCTCGGCCTCGTCCTTCTTGCCCTCCTTCATCAGGGCGCCGATCTTCTTGGACTCGGCGTTGCGCGTAGCTTGAAGTTCCTCGACCTCGGTGATGACGGCACGACGCTCGTCGTCGAGCTCAAAGAACTTCTCGCGATCCCAAGACGTCTGGCGGTTAGCCATGGCGACATCGATGGCATCGGGGTTCTCGCGAACAAACTTGATATCAAGCATTAGATCCTCCGGCGATATACATTCCATTTAGGTTGCAACCTTGTACATGTATGGGCAAGTATATACTTATGAGCGTTTACGACCCAACTCAACTACGCAAGAAGGCACCCAATGGACGCAGTTTTTTCCTTTTTGTTTGGCACCCGCACCGGTTTTGCCATCCTTTTCGCCGGCGGCATCCTGCTGTTTGCGATTATTGCCTTTGTAATGGAGAAGCGCACCCATAAGATGTATGTCGACCGCGGCCCCAAGTCCGAGGACGAAGAAGACAGCTTCTGGGACTAACCTGCCAAAAAGGGACAGGTTTATTTTGGTCGGTTTTATCTGGGCAAACGCAAGTGCCCCGCAACTGGAATTGAGCCAGTTGCGGGGCACTTTTCGCTAAAAGGACAAAACCGCAGGAAAAACCTGCCAAAATAAACTGTCCCTTTTTTGGTCGGTTTTACTGGAGGGTTGCGTCGATTGCCTTGACCAGGGCGCTGCGCATGCCGGCGTCCTCGAGTGCAACGACGCCCTTGATGGTGGCACCGCCGGGCGAGCATACGGCATCCTTCATCGCCGCAGGATGCTGGCCAGTTGCAAGCTGCAGCTTTGCCGTACCCAGCACCATCTGGCTCACAATGCGATAAGCATCCGCACGCGGGATACCGTGCTTGACCGCCGCATCGCCCAGGGCCTCGATTGCCATGGCGACAAACGCCGGAGCGCAACCACCCACCGTGCCGCCCACAAACAGCAGGCTTGTGTCGAGCTCGACGACAGCGCCAAGCTTACCGAGCAGGTCGAGCACCACAGCACGCTGCTCGTCGTTAAGCGTCGAAGCCTTCTCGCAGGCGATGACGCCCTCGCCCACCGAAACCGGCGTGTTGGGCACCGTCGAGATATGCGCGACGCCCGGCAGGACCTGCTCCCACTTGGCACTGTCCCAGGTCCAGGCAACCGACAGAACGACCTTTTTGGCAAGAGCATCCTTGAGCGGGGCGAATACCTTCTCGATCATGTACGGTTTGACCGCAGCGACCACGATATCGGATGCGGCGACAACCTCGGCGGCATCGTGGCAGGCGACCATGCCGCGCACCTCGCAACGCTCGACCAAAGCATCGTAGCGGCCTGCGCAGGCGCACATGTCGCCCGCGGCCACGCCGGCGGCAATCCAGCCATCGGCCATAGCACTCGCCATATTGCCAAAACCGACAAATCCGATCTTCATATCACACAGTCCTCTCAGATGCGTTCCTCAAAAACGAAAGTCATTGTCCCACGCTATTGTTTCGTATTGCCGACCTACTTGTGATACGGCTCGCCACGACTGATCTTGCAGGCACGGTAAATCTGCTCTAGCAGCACCACACGCGCCAGGTTATGCGGCAAGGTAATGCGTCCAAAGCTGAGCATCTCGTCGGCGCGGGCGCGCACCTCATCACTCACGCCGTCCGAACCGCCGATTACAAAGGCAATGTCGCTGCTGCCTCGCAGCATAAGATCGTCGAGCCTCGCCGAAAACTCCTCGCTCGAGCGCTCCTTGCCCTCGATAGCCAGCAGGATCACATGCGCTCGAGATGGCAAGGCGGCAAGAATCGCCGCCCCCTCCTTGTCGCGCGCGGCATCCACGCCGCCCGCCTTAGCCGGGTCGATATCGGCCACCTCGCGGATATCCACCTTGGCATAGGCACCTAGGCGCTTGGTGTACTCAGCGCACGCGTCCTTCCAAAAGCGCTCCTTGAGCTTACCGACGCAAACGACGGTGTATTTCACGCGCGTCTACTCCTTCGAATCGTTTTGAACTTTGCCGGCGGCCAGCATCTGCTCGAACATCGAGGCCGACTGCGAAAAGTCGCTCGGCAGCACGACCGTCGAGGTTTTACCCGTGCGAGCGAACTCCGTCATCATCTCGGACCACTGCGTAAACATGAACAGTTGGTTGGCCTCGTCATTGCCGACACCCGTCTCCTGGATGATCTCGAGCGAATCTTTGATACCCAGCGCGATGGCCTTGCGCTGGTTGGCGATGCCCTCACCCGCCTTTTCCATAGCCTCGGCCTCGGCGGTCGCCTCGGTGACGCGCTTGATGCGGTCGGCCTCGGCGAGTTCCTGCGCGGCAGCGCGCTTGCGCTGGGCAGCGTTGATGTCGTTCATGGAGTTCTCAACCTCGGTCGGCAGTGCGATTTTGGTGATGAGCGTCGACACGAGGGTGAAGCCGTAGGCGGCCATCTGCTCGGAAACGGTAGCGTTGACATCCTTGGCGATGTCATCCTTCTTGGCAAAGACCTCATCGAGTGTGTAGACGGGGATGGAGGAGCGCAGGGCGTCGGTGATGAAGTCGCGCATCTGGTCGACGGGCTCCTGCAGCATATAGTAGCTCTTGTAGATGCCCGAATCTGCCGGGCCGGCGCCCATGTCATAGCTCACGTGGTACTGAGCGGAGACCTCAAGGCCAATGGTCACGTTGTCTTGGGTCTTAACGTCGATGCCAAAACCATTTTTCATGGTACGCAGACTCACCGTGGCGGCCTTGCGGTCAATCACGGGCACCTTCACGTGGAAGCCCGCGTTGACGATACGATTGAACTTACCCAAGCGCTCGATGATCACAGCGTGCTGCTGCTCAACGACGTAGCAGGCGTTGGGGAGCAGCAACAACAGGATGATGATGGGAATCAAAAGGCTGGTAAGGGCGGCGATGATACCGGAAAACAGCATGGTCTCTCCTCTGATAGGCACACGTTGGCATTAGGATACCCGTCCAAGGAGATCGTGCATAACAAAAAAGCTCCCATTGCTGGGAGCTCTTTCAATCCATGGTGCGGGCGAAAGGACGTCCGCGTATCCGCTTCGCGGATCCGCACCGGCTTCGCCCGCCTGCCGGCGGACTCGCCAGCTCGCTAAAAACGCTCCGCGTTTTCTTGACGCTCGCTCCTTCACAGGTTCAAGTCCCTGCGATGAGCACATAACAAAAAAGCTCCCATTGCTGGGAGCTCTTTCATTTAATGGTGCGGGCGAAAGGACTTGAACCTTCATGGGGTTGCCCCCATACGGACCTGAACCGTACGCGTCTGCCAATTCCGCCACGCCCGCGTGCAGGAATTAGAATAACGGAGCGCCACCGCGAACGCAAGAACTATTTTTGAAAAAGTTTGCAGGCATTTTCCCAAGCGGCATGCGCGATTGTTTCGGCGTCCTCACCAGTGCGATCGACACGGTCGTTAACCAGCGCGTTTGCCGTAATGGAGATCATTGCGGGCTCGCATTCAAGACCGCGGATGGGCTCCGGAGCCATATACGGGCAATCCGTCTCGAACAAAATTCGATCGAGTGGGGTTGCCGCAAATGCCTCGCGCACGTCGTCGTTGCGCTTAAAGGTAGCCGCACCACCATAGGCGATATAGCAGCCCAGCTCCACAAAGCGCTCCATCGTGGCGCGGTCCTCGCCAAAACAGTGCAGCACACAACCGGCCTGGGGCACGCCCACCTCACGAAGCACGTTGTACGCATCCATATGCGAGGTGCGCTCCCCATCCGAGTCCTCGTGCCGCAGGTGCAACTCCACCGGCACATTGCAGCGCACGGCGACTTCGAGCTGACGTGCCATGCAATCAATCTGCACGCTGTGGGGCGCCGGCGTGATGTCGTCGTCGTAATCCATGTGGTAGTCCAGACCGATTTCGCCAATACCGGCGCACAAAGGGTCATCAAGCGCAGCAACAACCTGCGCGTGAATGTCGTCGGTATAGTCCGGCGCGCCATACGGATGCACGCCGGCAAGATACTTGATCTGCGGGATATCCTGCATCGGCAGAATTTCGCGCGTCAGCCAGTCGCTATAGTCCGTCACGCTGCGCTTGTCGGCGATGGGGTCGAAGACCGTCACCAACAGGTCGATGCCTGCCGCCTTGGCACGCACGAGTGTCTCGGGCACATCCTTGCCCCAGAACGAAAGCAGATGCGCATGCGTGTCGGCAAGCGGCGCCAAGGGCACGGGACAAGCAACCGTCTTCTTTTTCTTGGTAAACGTCACACGTTCGGCATTAGGCATCATGGATTAGCTCCTGGGCCAGACGGACAAAGTCGGCAACATCAAGCGTCTCGGCGCGCGTGGTGGGTGCGATACCGCAAGCCTCAAAGGCGGCATCGAGCACGTCCTTGGCAAAGCCGTTGGCGCTCATGGAATTGCGGATGGTCTTGCGACGCTGAGCAAATGCAGCGTCAATCACGCGGGCCACAAATTCGCGATCGAGTCCTTCGGGCACTACACCGTCAACACGGTCGATACGCACGACGGCCGAGTCCACGTGTGGTGCCGGCATAAAGCAACGCGGCGGCACCTCAAAGCGACCCGTTACCTGCGCATACAGGCCAAGCTTTGCCGTATAGCCGCCATAGGTCTTGTTGCCCGGCACTGCGGCAATGCGATCGGCAACCTCCTTTTGCACCATGACGACGGCGCGCTTGAGCGCCGGCATCGTCTGGAAAAATTGCAAAATGATCGTCGCCGCCACGTTATAGGGCAAGTTCGCGACAAATACCGTCGGCTCACCGCCCGCAGCCTGCTCAATCTGCTCCGGGCCCACCTTAAGCGCGTCGCCCATGATAAAGCGGAAGTTGGCATAGTCGGCGGCATGGGCATCGAGCACCGGCTCAAGCTCGGGATCGGCCTCAATGGACGTAACGCACGCCGCTTCCTGCAGCAACGCAAGTGTCAACGTACCGCAACCTGGACCCACCTCGAGTACGCGCTCGTCACCTGCAAGCTCGGCAAGCTCGCAGATACGTTCGATCACATGATTGTCGATTAGAAAGTTCTGGCCCAGGCGATGCTTGGTCGCAAGGCCAAACTCCTCCAGCAGCTCCCTGGTGGCCGTGGGGTTTGCCAAAGGCGAAGTTGTCATGGTTGCCTCCTTAGCATGATGGCGGCGTCTTGAAACAAAAGGGCATGGACCGTGGCGGCCATGCCCTTACAGCTAAACAGCAAATTGCCGATATGGCGCTCGCGCGGTCTCTACGCCAGACGCGGGAACAGCGGATCGCCCTTCTCGACGGGCTGACCGCCGGCAAGCAGGCCCCAAGTGCAAATGCCCTTGAGGTCGTCGCTCGCGGCCTCGCCCTCACAGGACAGGCGGCGCAGGGCCTCGGCAGAGGTCTGAGGCATGAGCGGCATCAGCAGGTGAGCGGCAATGCGGATGGCCTCGAGCAGGTTGTAGATCACAAACGCCAGCTCGTCAGCCTTGGCCTCGTCCTTGGCAAGTGCCCAAGGCTCGGAGTCCTCGATGTAGTGGTTGGCGGCGTGAATGAGCTCCATGACCTCATCCTTGGCTCCGCCGTAATCGAGCACGTCCATCTTGGCCATGTAGCGGTCGACCAGGCCATCGGCGATCTTTGCCAGCGGGTTGTCGAACGCATCGAACGATGCGGGCTTGGCGGGCGCGCAACCGTCAAAGTACTTGCCGCTCATGTTGAGCGAACGCGAGATAAGGTTGCCCCAGCTGTTGGCCAGGTCGGCGTTGTAGACCTGCTCCATGCGATCGAAGCTGATGGCGCCGTCGGTACCGGGAACGACATCGGTCATAAAGTAGTAGCGATAGCCCTCGACGCCCAGCATGTCGATAACGTCCTGCGGAGCGATGGCGTTACCGCGGCTCTTGGACATCTTCTCGGCCTTGCCGGTCTCGGCATTGCGCACGGTCAGGAAGCCGTGGGCAAAGACGTGCTCGGGCAGGGCCTCGCCGATGGCCATGAGCATGGCGGGCCAAATGACGCAGTGGAAGCGGATGATGTCCTTACCCACGATGTGGAACTGCGCGGGCCAGCGATAGGCCAGCTCGGCACGCGCCTCGTCGGTGTCGACACCGTAGCCGACGGCCGTCATATAGTTGAGCAGCGCGTCAAACCATACATAGGTCACATGGCCCTCGTCAAACGGAACCTGGATGCCCCAGTCAAAGCTCGTGCGACTCACGGAAAGGTCGTTGAGGCCGCCCTCGACAAAGCTGCGAACCTCGTTCATGCGGAACGCAGGCTCGACAAAGTCGGGGTGCTCGTCATAGAGCTTGAGAAGCTTGTCCTGGAAGGCGGAAAGCTTAAAGAAGTAGGACTCCTCCTGGACGCGCTCAAGCGGACGGTGGCAGTCGGGGCATAGATGCTGGCCGACGCTGCCGTACTCCTCGTCGCCCTTCTGGACCTGCGTATCGGTGAAGTAGGTCTCGTCAGGCACGCAATACCAACCGTCGTAGCTGCCCTTATACAGATAGCCGGACTCCTTCATGCGCTCCCACAGGTACTGCACGGCATGATGCTGGCGCGGCTCGGTGGTGCGGATGAAGTCGTCGTTGGAGATCTCGAGCTTGCTCCAAAGCTCCTTGAAGTGCGGAGCCTGGCTGTCGGTCCACTCCTGCGGCGTCATGCCATGCTTGGCTGCGGCCTCGGCGACCTTCTCGCCGTGCTCGTCCATGCCGGTCAGGAACTTGACGTTATAGCCGGCGGAGCGGCGATAGCGAGCCTGAACGTCGGCGATGATGGTGGAATAAGCCGTGCCCAGGTGCGGATCGGCGTTGACGTAGTAGATGGGCGTCGTGATAAAGAACGAAGGCTTGCTTTGATCCATGGGGTTTGTCCTCCAGAAAAACGTTGCATACAGGGGATGATTCTAGCGCAAGGGCTGGATATCCTCCATCTATTGCATATCGAGCACCATGGCATAGACATCGCGCTTGCGGCGCGAATACTTCTGAGACAGGCGCTTGGCCACCGCAGAGGCGGGCTCCCCCTCCTCGAGCGCGGTGCGGATATCCTCGCGCAGGGCATCGTCGGGATCCGCTACCGCAGCGCCAACCGGCGCGATGCCGGCCTCCTCGTCCTCGCTCGGCGGCGCGATGACCAGCGCAATCTCGCCCTTTACCTCGCCGCGAGCACGCAGCTCCTCGGCAAGCTGGTCAGCGGGCCCGCGCAAGACCTCCTCGTGCAGCTTGGTGAGTTCGCGGCAGACGGCAAGCTCACGCTGGGGAAAGACCTCCGCCACGGCCTCGAGCGTCGCCACGATGCGATGTGGAGACTCGTAGAAGATGAGTGCGCCGGGCACCACGGCAAGGCGCTGCAAACGGCGCACACGGTCGCCGTGCTTTCGGCCCAAAAAGCCCTCGAAGAAAAAATGCTCGCAGGGAATGCCGGACGAAACGAGTGCCGTGACGCAAGCAGAGGGTCCGGGAATAACTTCGACAGGCACATCGGCCTCACGCGCCGCCTCGACCAGCGCCTGGCCGGGATCGGACACGCTCGGCATGCCGGCGTCCGAGGCAAAGGCGAGGGTCTCCCCCGCCAGCAGACGGTCGACCAGGCCGGCAGCGCGGCTAGCGATCACATTCTCGTCGCAACGGACAAGCGGCTTGGAAATACCCAGGTGCATCAGCAGCTTTGACGTCACACGCGTGTCTTCGCAGCAAATGGCATCGGCGGCGGCAAAAGCCTCGCCAACGCGCGAGGACAGGTCGCCTAGGTTGCCGATGGGCGTGCCGACCACATAGAGTTTGCCCGTATGGGCGCTGTTTTGCGTCATATCAACCTATTCAATCATGCCGCGCTCGAGCGTACCGAGCGCCGCGCGGGCGTCCCATGCTGCAATGCGCTTCTCGGTCTTCCACGTTTGAAAGAACCAACCGGCAGCCGGCGCAAACGAAGCCAGCTGGTTGGCGATAAACACGCGCTCGTAGGCATTGCGGCCCTCGGGCGTAACCGACGAGTTGGCAAAGATCGCCGCGCCCGACCATTCGCCCACCAGCACGGGGAACCCAGTCGAAATCGCCTCTTTAAGCTCGCGCTTGTTACGCGAAATCGCCGTCGTCAGCCCGCGAGGGCTCGTGATGTCGAGCGCATACTCGTCGCGGTAATGGTACAGGTGAAGGTCCATGTAGACGTTCTTGTACTTGGCGCCGCGCATAAAATGCTTCCACTCGCTGGGATGCCCCGACGACGAGAAGACGACGATCTTATCCTCGGGCATATACGAACGGACGAGCTCGTAGGCATCGCGATAGAAATTGCGCAGGTAGTGGGCCGGAATGCCATCCGTCATGGTGAAGAGGCTCTTGCGAACGCTCATCTGCGGCGTGTCCAGCAGCTCAATGCCCAGCAGGCTCTCGGCCTCGCCATAGCGATCGGCCAAGCGCTCGAGCACGTCGAGTGCGACATGACGGCCGTTGGTGGACGAATGCCACTCGGCGACAGCCTCCGGCGTGGTGGGCGAATCGTTGGAATCGCCCTGGCCACCGGGCACGGTTGCCAGATCGAGCAGCACGCGGATGTCGTACTTGGCAGCCCACTCAATTGCACGGTCAATGTAGTCGACAACCGAGATGTAGGACGCATCGGACCCCTGTGAGCCAAAGGCATACCAGGGCACCGGCAGACGCACGGCATTGAGGCCAATCTGCGCCATGCGGCGAAAATCGTCCTCGCTCACAAACGTCTCGTAATGGCGGCGCATGCGCTCGTTATAGGCGGCGGTACCCATGGCCTCCTGTAGCTCGGCCGCGTTGGATGCACCGGTCGCCGCGTACAGCGACGGGGTCACCCAAGGCTCGGGAATAAACCAGCCAGAGAGATTAACGCCGAGTATCCTCTCCATCACTGCCCCCTTCGGATCATGCAGGTCGAACCCGCATCGTATTGCGTAGGATAATTATCGTTTTGAGTATACCCGCGTGTGCGGACAGGCGACCGAACGGTCTGCAAAGTGACGCGAAAGTGGGAGGAATGTCTGGGAGCAGACGGGCTCGGAATGGTGCGACGAGGTGTGTACGCGCGCCAAAGGCAGGCACCGGAAAGCATGTCCCGTTCTATCGCTCAATAATGGGGCGCATTTTCCGCAGAACCCTACATAAAAGAAAAGGACCCCTTTGCAGAGGTCCTAGTCAATTCAAGGTGGCGGGGAAGGGAATCGCGTCCGCGCGCTGCGCGGACGGACCGCTGCGGCGCTTACGCGCCTTGCGAGCTGCGCTGGCAAACGCTTACGCGTTTACTCAGCTCCGCGCCCTCACGGGGTTCGATTCCATGTAGGGGCTGCATAAAAGAAAAGGACCCCTTTGCAGAGGTCCTAGTCAATTCAAGGTGGCGGGGAAGGGAATCGAACCCCTGACACGAGGATTTTCAGTCCTCTGCTCTACCAACTGAGCTACCCAGCCATTTGAGGTGTGCCTTGTTTCAAGGCTTGATTAGTATAACCAAGGACGCGTTCCGGTCAACCGAGAATTTCAAAAAAGTTTTTGAGCACAGCCTCGGTTCTATAAATCGGCACGTCAGAGGCATCAGCCGGCAGCAAGAAGTTTTTCGCTCAGAGCCGCACGGGCAAACTCACTTGGCGTCATCCCCTCGGCAGCCGCCCGTCGACGAATGGCCTCCTTCATTCCCGGAGGAATCTTGACCGACAGCGTTGCCGTCCCCTCACCTGAGAGTGGGGGCCGTCCATGCACGATCCCACCAACGGTGTGTTCGCCATCCGGAAACTCTCCGCGCTCGTACGACTCGCACCACGCGTCAATCGTTTCATCCGTTACAACCTGACCATTAGCGGCCGTATACGTCTTGCCCATCATCGACCCCTTTGCCGAGCCCGTTCAATCTCCTGCCAAAATTTCTTCTGGACTGGAGACAAGGCATGAATGATAAGCCACCCACGGACAAGCTCGACCGCGGCAAGCTCCACGCTTCGTCCGTCTGGGAGCCATCCAATCGCAAGCCATCTCGGCGGCTCGTCCTTCGACTCGCGACGAATGCACTCAGTAACCGCAAGCCAAACGCTAAGCACCTGCTTTTCTGTCAGGTGCTTTTTAGCGTTGGGATGGATCTCAACATCCATGCATCTTCTCCTCCATCTTACCCAATTTCGTATGACGAAAGTCCGCTGTCGCCAATTCTTAAGCCGGCACGCGTTGGAGAGCAGGGGTCGAAACAATGATTGAAGAGCGCTCTAGTGCGGCCCAGGCGCCGGGGCAGGAGCACATACGCCAGGGACATACGTTTTCGTAGCGCGCGAGGATATTGCCGTCGCGATCGATGAAGGCGATGTCGATGGGATAGGCCATAAAACACGTATGGACCGAAGAGCAGCGTGGAAACGCCATGACAAGCGGCAGGCCGTTGGCGGCAACCGGACACCGTCCCAGCATGCCGCGCAGGCGCACGACAAACGACTCCGCCACCGCAAACTCGGCCGGCGTCCAACCCAGCCTGTTGAGTGCCCGCGCGTAGGCGATGTAGGACGAGACCGCGGTCACATGACCACCCCCGGACGCCATGGATCGACCGTCACCGCGCGCTCGTGCGACAACGTTGTCGGCGCCCCCAGCGGAACGCCAGCGATGCTGAGAGAAGTCGGCCACGGCTCATAGTGCATGGTGCAGGTGTAGGTCCTAAACGTACCGGATAGGGAGAGCAGACCACCATCCGATGCCTCCGCGCCTTGCTCGCTCGACACTTCGATCTGCAAGTCATAGCCTTCCATGGCATTCAGAATTTGAGTCTGGACCGTCGCCGAGGCATCGACAGAGCTTTCGTCGCCCTCCCCCTCCGACGCCACGGCGTGCGCCAACACGATGTCGGGCACCACGCGGTCGAAGCGCGCGACAGCGCTGGCAAAGATCATGACGTTGTACACGATGAGTGCCAGCACCAGCAAAACGGGCGTAACCACTGCCATCTCCACCGTCGCTTGGGCGCGCTCCTCGCGCAGACGCATGCGGATACTCATTACGACCCACCGCCCAGAGCGCCAACCAGCGTGGCGACATCGACGGTGAGCGGGATGGAGCCGCCGCCGGGCAGAGGAATCTCCGCAAGCGTGAACACCGTACCGCTGATGGTGCGTTCGACTTGATATTCCAACGCCTCGCAAAGCGCCTTGGGATCGGTCACGCCCAACGGAATACTTCGCAGTTTGTCTTGCGCTTGAGAGAGGCCAGCAATGTCAGACCCCGGGCTCTTAATGACGTTGGCGGAATCAGTCAGCACCGGCTTTCGCAGGCGCAAGTCGCACGGTTCCAAACCCAGCGCCGCCACGGACGCCGAAACGGTATCGCCGAGCCACGATGCAATGGAGCCCAACGCGCCGCTGCCCCCTCCTAGGCCTTTAATCATCTCGTCCATAAGTTCGTCGGCCGAACCTTGGATGTCTCCGTATCCCACAAGCAGCCGTCCCCAGACATCCATGACGCCGTCGAGCACGCCGGCAACGCCGCCCGAGCGTTCCTTCAATGTCGAGAAAAATCGCGAAAGCACGTTGTTTTGCGCCGTCGCCCCATCGGGCGCCAGCACCGCGGCAGAGATGGCACCGCGATCGCCAAGTCTGACTGCCGTGTTAAACGAAGAGTTGAGTTCATCGGAGCTCGAGATGGCACCCGAAACCGCAAAGGCAACCACGCCGTTGCGACCGGGCGGAGCGATACGCGGGCGCTCACCGGAAAGTTCTTTGATGGCGGTATCGAACGCATTGCCCGCACGGTCGGCTTCGTCCTCGGTCTGACGCTCGAGCTCGAGCTCCTTGTTGCGACAGTCGACGTAGTCCTCCAGGGCGTCTTTAAACTTGTCAAAGTGATACTCGAAGCCGTTTTCGATAGAGGTTGAAGGCGCCGCAACAGCACCAAGCGACAAAACGCCAAAATGGCATTTGCTGCATTTATCCTGTCCATCGTAATCGGCAACCGAAGCAAATCCGCTCGGCGTCCCTTTCTTATAGTTAGGGCAGGTCGTCCCGTAATGCAGATACGCCTTGTCATCGTTCACGCTCGTCGGCCACACCGCATCGGTATAGAGTTCCGTCGCCCGAACCTCATCAGAGTTGCGCGGCAGCAGCGGAATATAGGAGGAAACCCTGTCTCCGTTCTCGGTTATATATGCCCGATCGACCTCCGCGTTCGCATAGGTATAAAACGCCTTACGCGCCGCAGACTCTGCCTTCATCTCGACACTCGAGCCCTGGGGCTTCTCATTTGTCAGACGCCAATGGTAGTAGTCCTTCGCGCGATCAAGGGCAACTTGAGGCTCCCACGTAACGCTCGATGAGTAATGCGGATTTTGAACACCGGAGAGATCCGTTAGGCTTTTCGCGCGCTCCCACATGCAAGAACAGCTGCCGACCGAGCCCTTGTCAGACCCACCACAATCCGCCAGCCAAGCACGCTCTTTAGCCTTCGCCGTGTCCTCAGAAGCCTTCCGCAGCTCCTCGGCCGCACGCTCTAAATCATCTGATGTGTCTTTAATGGTATCGGTCGAGATCTCTGACCCTTTGATCGCAGCGAAGTCCGACTCGGATGTCCTGGGCACGGCAAGCGCCGTACCGGTATAGGTCACACTATCGGTATTCTGCGCCGACACCGCCTGCGTGGCACGCGCGGCGATCAGATACGGCAGAGCCGTCTCGATTTTCTGTAAGCCTTCCGATGCGCTTTTGGCAAACTTGTTGCGCGTTTTAATGATCTCGATCCCGGTGTCGACCATATTGCCGGCAACCGGCTCGGCACCCGGGATGAGGATGGCGACCAGGCCCGTCCCGATCGTGGCAAACCCCGCCAGCCCCAGACTCAAGATACTCGCATCAACCACCGTGGCAGCCGTGTGATAGGACGACACCACGTTGGCACCCGCCAGCGCGCCGCTATCAGCCGCCACCTGGGTGTCCCCGGCACGCGACATGCTCCATATCGCCGCGGTCGACGAAAACAACAATGTGAGCACCACTAGGATGACCACGGCAGAAGAAAGCGTGGTATAGGCACCGTCTTCGATAAACAGATCGACACCGGCTCGACCCATAAAGCCGCCTCGCTTGCGATGGCAGCTCGGACGGTGCGTCAAAACGCGTCTAGACCAGAAACGCTTAATCCCATGCAGCAATCCACGAATCATAATCTCCCTCCAGCCATTCGGGACGCGATTGATACGAGACATCGACCTTGAGCTCAACGTAGCCGCCCTCGGCGGTACCACCCATAGCCTGCACAAACGCACCGATCACAGGCAACGGCTTGACCTCGCCGGAAACGGACACGGACGAGGCGCCACCCGCACCGACCCGGCCAAGCTCGATATCCCACGACAACGGCCCGCCGGCATGAAAGATCGAAACGTTGGGCACTGCGGCAAGTCGGCGGCGGGTGAACTCCTTAAGATCGTCGTCCTCCGCCGTCGTCGTGGTCATGAGCCGCGCGGTCTCGGCGGCGGCAGACTCCATGACCGCGCGCGTATAGAGCAGACACACCGGTTGCAGTGCGAGAAGGATGAGCGTCAGAAACGTCGGCAGCAAAAAAGCGGCCTCGACCGTAGACTGCGCCCGGTCCTCGCGCGCGATATCAATACAGCGCGATGTCCTCAGCACCCGCAGCAGCGTCGACAACCGATGTCGAGGTGACGCCGTGAGACGCCGCCCGCTCGACCAGCGCCGCCAAGCGCCCATCGGTGCCAGCACGCCAAAGCCCCGCAATCGCCAGCACGATCGATAACAGCGCCACCGTGACGATGGCGTATTCCACAGTCGCTTGGGCAACCTCCTCACGCAGAACGCCATGCATTTCACGACCCCTCCTTTGAGCTTATTGTTTGCGGGACCAGGCGCACGGCGCGCAGACGACACGAAGCATCGCCAGTATCCGCAGCAACCGTCACCATATCGACCCAGCCGCGTCCGTCACGCACGATGGCGCCCCACACGTTTCCCTTGATGTCGAGATAGCCGCTCAGAGCAAGTTGCGCCGTGGGTACCTCGCGATAGGAACGCAGCATATCCGCCGCCGCTTCGGTCATCGGTCGGTCCTCGGACCATGCAAGCCGGACCACAATCGCGTTGCCCCCAGGCGAATCCGTCGCAGTGCCAGACCGCTTGTCGAGCGTCCGCAGAAAGGTTTGCGCCGTGACAGCGACATCCGAATCGTCCGCATCTCGCATCTCATCTTTTTGAGACGCCACCGCCGAATCTGAGCCCAAATCGGAGGCGGTCCCAGGACGCTGCTGCCGCGCGGCGTTAAGCCCCCAAAGCACCGCCGCTATCGCCACGGTCAGGCAAGCAAACACCAGCAGCACCCCGACGGGGCGCTCGCCCTCTACAGGCTGTTGATGCCCTCGCTGATAGCGTTCCATAGATCTTGGACCTTGCCCTTAAATGCGACGATGGCGATAATCGCGATCACCACGAGCACGCCGACCAAGATGGCATACTCGGTGGTACCCTGCGCACTCTCCTCCTGCAATAGTTCCTTGGCGCGCTGACGAACATGTGCCGCCCGGCAAAACGCCCAGCCCTGCACCTTGCCAGCAGTGTCAGTCATCGTGTTCATGTATTCCTCCCTACATCATCCCGCCTGCTCCCAGCAGCGGGCCCAATATGGACAGAAGCAACGCCGGCAAGATGAGCGTGCCGGTGGGAATCAGCAGCTTGACGGGCGCACGCTCGATCTCGCGCTCGACCGCGGCGCGATGAGCCGCACGGATCTCGCGACTTTGAGCGGCCAGCGTCTCGGCAAGTGGGGCACCCAGGGCGAGCGCCTGCCCCACCGTGATGGCAAAGGTCTCGAGCGCTCGCACGTCCAGGTCGCGCGCGGCGGCCAACAACTCGTCCTCACGCGTGCCCACGCCCACCTGCCACGCCATGCAGGCGCGCTCAAGGCGAAGAGCCAGCACTGACCGGCGGTTGGCGCAGAAAATCTCAAGCGCCGCATCAAACGAAAGACCGGCCGAAAGACCCAAGCGCACAACATCAATCATCTCGGACACTTCGCCGAGCGACACTCGCGCCGGGCCGCCCGCTCCAACCGCGCCCTTCACTCGCGCGGTCAGAGCATCGACCACCGAGCGACCCGCGGCAGCGACCAGCACCGCCTCGCGCTTGCAGGCCCCTGCGATCTTGCGTGCATCCGCCCGATCCAAACCCGTCGCGACAAATACACTCAGGGCGCACAGGCAAGCCGCAACTGCAACCGGGGCGCTCATAGCTCCACCCGCATAATGCGCCGGATAACCACCAGGGCAACGGCGTTGAGGGCAAGACCCAACACCACAGCGCCCGCGCCGGCGGGCGTCGCAAGACCGCGACGAAAATCTGCCGAAAGCAGCGCCAACACCGCGCACATGCCCGCCGGCATCGCCGCGACCATATGCGCAGACATGCGAGCCTGCGACGTCTTAACATCCAGGCGGCGCTTGAGCTCGATGCGCTCCCCCACCATGCTCGACGCCTCGGACAGTAAGTCGGCAAGCGGAGCGCCGGTGCGCTGAGACACCTTAAGCGCCAAGGTCACAAGCGAAAGACCGGGGGCGTCGATACGCACGAGCAAGTCATCGAGCGCGTCGGTCGCCGAGATGCCGCAATCGATCGCCGCCGCCACCCGCAAAAACTCGGTATGCACTGGCTCTTGCGCATGAGCGCCCACAAAGCGCATGCCCTGGGCCAGCGAATGTCCCGAGGCAAGCGACATGGAAAGTGCGGTAAACGCCTCGGGCATTGCCTCTTCTGCATCGTGTTGCTCGCGCCGGCTCTCAAAGCCATCCCAAGCGGCACCAACGGCAAACGGAGCAACAAGTCCCGAGGCAAATCCGAGGGGCGATAACGACACCATCGTTAGTAAAACGCAGCAGACACCGCTCGATAGCAGCAGAAACGCCAAACGTCCCGAAGCATCTTCGATCACGAGGCCAAGGCGATGCGCCGGAGCCAGCGATGCCCACGAACGGGCGATCTTTTTCAGCAGATCGTTTTCCACCAGCTCACGCGGCAGCTTCTCTGCCACCGTCTCGAGCGCCTGACGTGCCAGCTCCGCCGGCGGTACCTGCGGCACACGAGGTTCCACTCCGCACGCCGTCGCGACAGAAAGCCCTGCCAAGCCCCCTACGACGAGGGGCACAGTGATCTCCATTCGTCCACCTCCTCTTGTGTGAGCGTCCCCGACCGCAGGCCTTCTGCGATAAACGGCGGCTCGCGGTCAAGCGTCCAGGTGCGCTCGGCGGCATCGAACGTCACATAGCGCTCGAGCTCTACGCCACCCGATGCGGCGCGTCGCACCCCCGAATACGAGGAGACGAAACGCCTGCCATCGGCGTGGCGCTCGGACATCACGATGCCGTCGAGCGCCATGGCAATCTGCTCCTCGATGAGCTCGCTCGGCAGATCGATGCCATAACGTGCAAGCAACGTCAGACGCACCACGGTCTCCTGTTCTGAACCCGCATGAAGTGTGGTGAGCGACCCGTCGTGGCCCGTGTTCATGGCCTGCAACATGTCGCAGCACTCGGCACCGCGCACCTCGCCCACCACGATGCGGTCGGGGCGCATGCGTAGGGCATTAGTTACCAGGTCGCGGATCGTCACCGCGCCCTCGCCCTCAATTGAAGCCTCGCGCGCCTCTAAGCGCACCACGTGCGGATGATGCGCAAACTTGAGCTCGGCAGAGTCCTCGATCGTCACGATGCGCTCGCCGGTGGAAATCTCACATGACAACGCGTTGAGCAGGGTGGTCTTACCAGATCCCGTGCCTCCCGCAACCGCCAGGTCCTGTCGCAGCGACACCGCACACGACAGCAGCTGCGCATACCAAAGCGGCAGCGATCCCAACCCCACGAGCTCGTCCAGCGAGCAGATACGGTCCGAGAACTTTCGGATGGTGAGAATCGGTCCGTCAATCGCCACAGGCGGAATCACCGCGTTGACGCGATAGCCCGTTTTGAGGCGGGCGTTGACGATGGGGCTGCGCTCGTCGATACGGCGGCCAAGTGGCGAGATAATGCGGTCGATAAGCACACGGATCTGCTCATCATCCTCAAACGCATGCTCGATGGGGTACAAGACGCCGCCGCGTTCAAAGAAAGCCGAGCGGCAGCCGTTGATCATGATCTCGGTAACGGTGTCGTCCTCGATGAGCGGCTGCAACGGCCCCAAGCCCACCACGTCATCCAAGATCTCGTCGATGATGGTCTCGCGCTCGGGCGTCGCGAGATCGGTCGACTCCTCAACATTGAGCGCCGCCTCCACCGCAGGACGCAATTCCGAGCGGGCAAGTGCCGGGTCGATATAGGCGCTGATACGCGCCACTTCGTCGTAACCCATGCGGTCCATCACGGCGCGCTTGGTGCGTCGTTTCACCGCGCGGCGACGCCCCGCATCTACAGGCGCTGCCGCCGCTGCAGCGCCGGCAGCCTTAATCCTCGTTTGCAGGCTCATCGCTGATCACCCTCGCGCGACCAGGGAAGGCGGATACGCGGGCGTTCGGTACGCGTTGCACGGTCGGCGACCATATCGCTCCAAGGGCCGACGGCGCACCCCAGTTCCACGAGCATCTCGCGCGTGGCCTCGCGCATGCTAGTCGCAAAAGCGCTGGTCTGCCCCACCGCCTCGTCAGCGCGCCCAAACGCCATGAGCGCGGCGAGATCCTGCCCGCCATCGGCGATACGAATCTTGGAGCTCAACGCACAGGCAATCTCAAAGCGCATGGCGACGTCCTCGTCTGCCCCGCGCGCACCGAACCGGTTGAACACGGCGCTCATGCGCGTGCGCGGCACACCTACTCGACTTGCCAGTTCGATGACGCGCGACGCCGATGTCGCGGACGACACCGCCGCATCGCCAACGACCAGGCAACGGTCGCTCGCCGCCACCGCAGCCGCCACGGCGTCGCCCCAAAAGACCGAGGTATCGATAAAGACCACGTCGGATTCGCGACGCAGAACATCAAGCAGTAGCTCCACCGGACGCGCCATGAGCTCGGCTTGCTCGGGCGCCGCGACGGGACCCCAGAGCGTAACGCCCGGCGCCACGCGCATCGATGTGGCTACGATATCCGGCTCGGTGAGCGTGCCCGCCGCCGACGGCTCGATAAGTGCCGCCATATCGCGCGGAGCATCGACGCCTAACAAGTCGTAAAGGTTTCCAAACATCAGGTCCAGGTCGAGCACGGCGGCACGCAAGCCCAACAGCGACGATGTGTGTGCCATGGCGGCAACGATCGTCGACTTGCCGCAACCGCCCGAACCCGAAATAGCGCAGATGACCGGAGCTCGATGCGGCGGAGCGGCAGCGTCTGCCGGCGGCATCGGAGGCGGCGGGGCGGGCGTCGGTGGCAGCGCACCCGTCTCCCCCGCCGCAACCACACGCTGCGTCCAAGCCGGCATGGCAGCTTGTTCGGTCTGCGAGGCAGGCTCGTTCTGTACAATCTGCTCATGCTGCATCAGCGACAACTCGCCGCACCCGGCAAAGCCCTCAACTTCGTCGAGTTCATCCGCCAGATTCACGCCGTGCACGTATCCCATATCTACAGCCGGGGAGTCGCCAGCATGCTGCGCCGGCCCTCCAGCGTCATCGTCTACAAGGGGGTTCCGGGGGCGCCGACCATGCTCGGCTTCCGCTTTTCCATAATCATCAACACGCGGGCCTCTTGTAGCGCGAGGCGCCCCGGGTTCCCTATCAACAAAAGCATCGGGCTCAATCGTCATGCGCCGATCGGAATCAACCGCTCCCTCGCCCGCACGCCCGTTGCCGCATATACTGTGTGCAGCGATGACCTCGGTCGCCCCCGCGCGAAACAGCCCCTCGATATCCGACGGATCGAGCGCTTCTATCAACACGACCACGCGACTCACGCGGCCTTCGGCCGTCAGGCGCGCAACAGTCTTGCGCACATCTTCAGTATCAAACAGAGACGCCGCGATGATGGCAGCCCCGCGGCGCGACGGAAACGCCCGCGCCATGGAAACCAGCCCGTCCAGGTCACCCACGCGAAGCACCTGTGCACCCGCATCACGGCCCTCGACTTCCCGCTGCAACAGCCCGTAATCGCCGCACGCGCAGCACGCAAGCCAGATCGCCTTCATCACTCGTCGCCTCCGCTCTTTTTGCCGCGCGCCGTGGCGGGAATCGTCAAGCTGACCGTTCCCTTGCCCGAGGCTCCCAGCAGTTCCTTGACGTCTTCGGGGTCAGCCGCCAGCGTCACCCATTCGATCTTGCCCTCGCGCGTGGCACCGGAATCCTCACTGGTATCGATCACGTACGCGCCGCACAGCCGATCGGTCACGCCGTCTTTTTGCACATACACATCCACGTAGCTACCCACGCCCGTAGCACCGCCGACCGAGTGCTCGGCATCGACCGCCACCGAAACGGCGACCTTGCCCTTAGGCACCTCGAGCTTGCGGCTCTCGACCTTGGTGTAGACATTGCAGATCACGGCGTTTTTGGGAATACGCGAAGTCGTCACGTCGCCGCGCACCTGGCGCAGCTCGGTCGCCGCGTCACGCGGCAGCAGACTCGTCAGCCACTCCTGGGTTATGACATTGGTCTCATCGAGGGTCTCGCCCACATCGATATCGCGCGCCGCGACGCATACCTCGACGCGATCGCCACCGTACTTGGCCAAGGTCTCAGCCTGGACCTGTTCGGCTTGCGAGCGGATCGACGAGCCGTAAACCATGCAGAGCAGAGCAGCGAGCACGCCCGCGACCAGACTGATGGCGATGCGCTTGCTCTTGTTCACGGCCGCTCCTCTCATGGCAGTGCCGGGCGAATGCCCGTACCACCATTGTCTGGGCGGCCAGAGTGCAAAGCGGCGCAATCGCAATCTTGGTTTTCGATGTCAAACCAATCGCTGACCAAAAGCTGAACAGCCCGTCAAGCTCGTGACAAGGTTTTGGTCAGCACGTCAGCAAACTGCATGTTTCGAGGCTTTTCCGCAGCAAAAAAGCCGTCTCCCGAACAGTTGGGAGACGGCTGTCATAGATAAATTCAATTACAGATGGACATCGGGATCGAGCATTTGAGCGCTCACGCGCATGGATGACGCCAGATTTTGGAACGTTTCCAGACGCAGGCCGTCGATCTGCCCGGCGTCCTCGGCCTCGCGAACGGCGCAACCCGGTTCGTGGGTATGCGTGCAGTCGCCAAACCGGCACGCACGCGATGCCTCGACAATCTCGGGGAAGGCGCGTGCCAGACCCCGCTCGTGACCCACGAGCGGCAAACTGCGCAGACCCGGGGCATCGGCGATCACGCCGGCGTCGCCCGGCAGCGCCACCATCACGCGCGCGACGGTAGTGTGACGGCCCTGGTCGTCGCGTTCGCGCACACCGCCGGTCGCCAACGTATCGTGGCCCAGCAGTGCATTGAGCAGCGTCGACTTGCCGGCACCCGACTCGCCCAGAATCATGGCGCAGCTCCCGGCAGGCACGCAGGCACGGACCTCGTCCAGACCGCGGCCCTCGGCAGAAGACGTCACGATCACGCGCACGTCCGGACCCACCAGACGACGCACGCGGTCCAGATCGCGCTCGAGCTCATCGGCCTCGCAGCGGTCGGCCTTGGTGAGCACCACCACCGGCTCGGCATCGCAATCGAGCGCCAATACCAGTGAGCGCGCCACGCGATCGAGCAGCACCTCGCCGGCGCCGAGCGCCTGCACGATCAGCACGCTGTCAACGTTGGAGCAGAGCACCTGGCGCTCACCGCGGGCACGGCCACGCCAACGCTCAAAGCTCGTACGGCGCGGCAGCACGCACTCAATCACGCCCATATCGTGCCCGGGAGCGCGGCGCACCGCCACACGGTCGCCCACGGCAGGCAGCAGGACCTCGTCCTCGCCGCGCGACTTGGCAAATCCCACGGCATGCTCGGCGCGGAAGGTATCGTCGGCAGTCGCCACCAGCGGAAACCCACGATCCAAGCGCACCACGGCGCCAAGCTGCATCTGCTCGGGCTCCTCGGCATGTGCGCAGAAATCATCAAAGGCAGCCTGCTGAGCTTCATCGACCGGCAGGTCATCAAACGCCGGAACATCCTGCAGCGCGTCAAGCCCCGGTACACTCGCCAGCAACTCCTCAGCAGATGCAGGGGGTTCGGTCGCGAGCTTCCGACGACGATCACGCTTAGCCCGCGCCCCCGTCGTCTTTTTCTTCGCTTTAGCCTTAGCCTTGCCCACAGATGCCTCCCAGCACAAAACCACACAACTGAGCAGGTATTTTAAATCAAAAAGAGCTGGCCGGGCAAAGCCCGACCAGCTCACAAACTTTCCCTCAGCCAATGGTCCCGAGAGGTTATCCGAAGGCCCGCCCGTGAACTGCCTCCCATTTCTTGGACACAAGAAATGGGAGG
>NZ_QSQO01000010.1:0-83786 GCF_003436775.1 Collinsella sp. TF11-5AC | reverse complement strand
GGACCTCAGGACGCTCTTACACCACGTCTGCGCGCGCCACCGAAAATCGATGCACTTTTGGCCTCTGGCACCGATTTTTGAGGCCATTTGGCTGCCACCAAACTGGTAACAGTACTCATATTTGGCCCTTTTTGACCACCGGGTTTCCGGCAGGCCCCAAAAGCGGGCCCGAATCGCTCGATCCGGGCCCGCTGGGGGTAGCGAGCACAATCGAGGTGTAAGAAGCAAGAGAGGGCCATCGCCTAGAATCGTCAGCGCCTAGATATTCAACGAGAGGAAAGACAATGGTCCGCAGCGACATGCTACCCCAGCCGGACCGGGGGCTCGGCCTCGACCGGCCCCAGACCGAGGCATTTCACCGACGAGTTCAAGAGGAAGATAGTCGATCTCCACAACGCCGGAAAGCCCAGGCGCGAGGCCATGGACGAGTGCGACCTCGACAAGAGCACCGTGGAGAGGCGGGTCAAGTCGATAAACGAGACCGGCTCGCCGCGCGCCGCCGACAACCGCACGCCCGAGTAGAACCGGATCCTGGAGCCCGAGCGCGAGAACCGCAGGCTCCGGATGGAGGTCAACGTCTTAAGACGAGCGGCGCCAGCATACGCTCGGAAGTCAGGGCCATGGCGGCCAACGGGGGGCCGCTGCCCCATATCGGCGCAGCGCTGGCATCGAGGCCTTCTGACCTGTGTCAAGATTTCGGACACGCATGCTCGAGAAATCAAGCGGCCATAGGCATGACCTCGAGCTTGGGCTCGGTTCTCTCGAAGAAGGCCGCCATGGCCTCGGCCGGCACCTTGTAGCCGATCGTCGAGCGGGGCCTTCGGCGGTTGTAGTACGCCTCGACGAACTCGACCACCGCGTGCTTGGCGGAATCCCTGGTCGGGAAGCTGCGCCTGTAGTACATCTCGTTCTTCAGCATGGCGAGGAACGACTCGGCCACCGCGTTGTCGCGGCAGTTGCCGGTGCGGCTGCAGGACAGCCGCACGTCGTTGTCGCGCGCCCATTCGGCCAGAAGCCTGCTGGTGTACTGGGCGCCGCGGTCGGCGTGGAATATCGCGTTGCCGGCCACGTAGCCGCGCGATTTGGCCGACGCCAGCGCCGAAACCACGATGTCGGCGGTCATGCGCTCGGAGAGCGACCAGCCCACCACCATGCGGGTGTTGGGGTCGATGACCGTCGACAGGTACAGCCATCCCTCGCCGGTGCGCAGGTAGGTGATGTCGCCCACGAGCTTGTAGGTTGGAACGGGACTGGTGAAGTCGCGGCGCACCAGGTCGGGCCGGGGCCTGGCCTTCGGGTCGGGGATGGTGGCGCGCTTCCTGGCGTTGGGCGTGCAGCCGCGTATTCCCAGCTCGCGCATCAGCTTGCGCACCCTGTACAGGGTCAATCCGGAGAACTCGCCGGGCAGGAAGCATTTCACGAACCGGAAGCCGAACCTGCGGTCCGACTCCAGCCACACGCGCCGGACCGCCTCGCGCTCGGCCGACCAGTCTTCTCGCGGGCAGCCGTTGGAGAGCCACGAGTAGAAGCCCGATCGGCTCACGCCGAGCACGCGGGCCATCATTTTCACCGGGAATTCGGCCTTCTCCGCCAACATCATCCGGTAGCATGCGGCTACGCCTGGCTTTTGGCGAAGAAGGCCGCGGCTTTTTTCAAGAAGGCGTTCTCCATCTCGAGCTCGCGTATGCGCCTTTTCGCCTCGCGAAGCTCGCGGTCCTCGGCCTTGGGGTCGGGCCCGCCGGCAAGCTCGCGCCGGCGGTTCTGCACCCACTTGTTCACGGTCTTGGAATTCAGGCCCAGTTCTGCGCAGCATTCCGTTATCGGCCTGCCCGTCGAGATGATGTAGTCGACGGTCTCGCGCCTGAACTCGTCGGTGTACCTGGCGGCTGGGTTGGACATAGCATACCGTCCTCTCGGTCGTCGATGAATGCATTCTAAAGGATTGGGCCTCTAGCATGCGTGTCCGAAAAGACGATACAGGTCAGACAACCCAATCAGACGTCGTCTCGAGCGCGTCCTCTGCACGGTCGAGCGTGCTTCTGGCCTTGGCACCCTGTTTGAACCACGAGCGCAGGTCCTCGAGCGTGCTGCCCGCTGCATACACCTTGATTTTGCGACCGCCTTTCGTGGTCACCGTGCAACGGTCGCCGCTCTCGCTGTTCTCGTGCGCCGTGACCTTCTTGAGGTAATCGCGACGGAACGCCACGACGCGGGCATTGCTGATCTCGATGAACCAATCATCGTCGACAAGCGAAGTGCCCGTGGTACCTCGACTTGCCATCTCCTCGGCGAAGGAGAAGCCGAGTTCGCGCTCCTGCCTGCCGATCTCGAGGATGCCGCGGGCGGGCATGCTGAGCATGAGCAGGGGCAGGAGTCCCCCTATGAACAGGAAGAGGAACGGGACGAGCAAGAGCAGACGAGCACCGGCATCGGTGAAAACAGCCATGAAGGCGATCACGAGCGAGAAGACGAGCGCCATGCCGTTGAAAACAATCGTCAACGGCTTGATGGCAGACCAACACAGGCCCGCCTTGGTCATGGGACCGTCGACGGCGTCCGAGACTTCGATGCCCTCTTCCTCCAGACGGGCGAGGAGGTTGAGCGAGCACGCCCCCTCGAGGCTTATCGAGCAGAACTTCCAGTCGCCCTCGAACAGGTCGATCCTCATCATCTGCGTGTGAAGCGTTGCACGGGTGATGTTGCCAAACGTCGTCTCCTTGCGGATGCCGAAGGCGTTACGCGAGAGAATTCGCTCGCCGTCCACGTCGATGCGCGGGATGCTCAGCAGGGCCCAGATGGCCATGCCCGCGAGCGCCATGGCGTGACCGAACCACACAAGTTCGTGGTCCCACTCGCCCAACGAGACGCCCTGCCAGACGTAGACACCCAGCATGAGCAGTTCGAACGCGACGGCGCAGCAGGCGATGATCGTGCGGATGGCAGCGGGCATGCGCACCGTGAAGCGATCGAGGCTGTCCGTCGCCTCACTGCGCTCGCGCGCGCCGCGACGGGCGACCCATGCAGTGAGCGGACCGACGATGAACACCACCATCGCCACGCGCAGGAACGATTCGAGTATGTCGCCCATATTAACCACCATCCCAATAGAAAACGTGAATTTGGGAGACTATAGCAGAGCGAAGCGATCTGCACGGCATCGTCCGGGTGTTTTCGGCATACGGTGGAAACCAGCGGCAGCGGACGTTGAGAACTCACCCAAAAGACGCGATTCGACCGAAGCGATTCTTCTTGACTTGGTCTCAATGTGATACGACATGCGCCACTACCTGCGCGGTCTAGCGGCCCTGATCGAAGAGGGTCACACCGATGAGGCACTCGAGCGCATCGACGCGCTCTGCGAGACCAACGACCGCACCGCCGTGCGCCGCTACTGCGCCAACGAAACGGTCAACATTGCGCTCTCGTCGCTTTCCGCGGACATCAACGCGCACGGCATCACCGCCGACCTGCGAGCCGCCGTGCCCGAAACCGTCCACGTGGGCGATGTCGATCTGTTCAGTGTGGTATCGAACGCCCTGGACAATGCCATCGCCGCGGCGAGCGCCGCCCCCGAAGGCAAGCGGCTTGTCGACCTGGACCTTCGCTACGAAGACGGCCAGCTTCTATTGCTGGTTTCCAACACGTTTGGCC
This sequence comes from Collinsella sp. TF11-5AC, assembly GCF_003436775.1. Classification (NCBI taxonomy): domain Bacteria; kingdom Bacillati; phylum Actinomycetota; class Coriobacteriia; order Coriobacteriales; family Coriobacteriaceae; genus Collinsella; species Collinsella sp. TF11-5AC. The sequence continues at coordinate 80,135 of NZ_QSQO01000010.1, read as the reverse complement.
GTGCGCCGCACATGGTCGACGGCATGCCCGTGGCTCAGCACACTGGGCACGGCTTTGGCACCAAGAGCATTATGCTTGCCGTCGAGCGCATGAACGGCAACTGCCAGTTCCGCATTAACGGCGACCGGTTTGAGCTGCGCGCCGTGATGTAGGGGCTGCCGCCAGCCTCGCTACAGCGGTGCAGCCGCCGGGGTCAGCTGCTTAATGTAGGCCCACATGCGCTGCTTAGCGGTCTTGTCGGTGAGCGCCGCCTCAAAACCGTCGAGCGCCAGCACGCGACGCCCCTGCACATGGGCGACCAGGCCGGGCTTGAGCATGGCGGTGTCAAAGTCATCAATCGCCACAAGCATATCGGCATAAGTCTCGCGCATGACATCGGCCGCGCTGTTGTCCAGCAGCAGCACCGCCTCGGGGTCTAAGGTCTCCAGCGCCTCGCGGAACAGATCGCACGTCAGGGCCTCGCCCGCCGCGACCGCTCCGTCGCCCGCGCCGGCGACGCTTGCCAGCACGCAAAAATCCTCGGGGGCATATCCGATGGCGCCGAGCGCCTTGCGCAACGCGGCGCCATCCGCGCCGGCAGCCAGCTCGCCGCCCGAGCACTCGGCTTCATCCAAATCGCCTTTGACCAGCACAATCGGCGAGCACGCGTTGCCCGCGATACGCACACCGCGATCTGCAAGCGACGCGAGCTCCTGCTCGGTCGCCTGAGCGATGGCTTCTTTTTTCTGGCTTTGTGACGTGGGCATGCGCTCTCCAATCGTTTGCGTGCCCACCATTATATAAAAGAGCCGCCCGCGAGTGGTTGCTTTGCGGGCCGCTGGGTATAAGCACGGTCGTACTGAGTTTTACGCGGCCGAGCCGCGTCGTATTATGGAGGTCACCATGGCTGACATTAAGCAGATTACCCCCGAGAACTTCGGCGCTGTCGTCAACGATAGCCTGCCCGTACTGGTTGATTTTTGGGCCCCGTGGTGCGGCCCCTGCCGCTCGCTCTCGCCCATCGTAGACGAGGTTGCCGACGAGCTGGCCGGCAAGTTGGCTGTGGCCAAGTGCAACGTCGACGACAACCAGGACCTGGCCATGAAGTTTGGCGTCATGAGCATCCCCACGCTGATCGTCTTTAAGAACGGCGAGGAGGTCGACCGCTCGGTTGGCGCCCTACCCAAGGCAAGACTTCAGGCACTGCTGGAGAAACATCTGTAATACGCTTGTTACCCATCTGCCGTCCATGAGCGGTTTCGCACCGCTCGCCGGAGTGCCAAACGCAAGGTATGCGACCACGGATAGTATGGTAGATACAAACAGCCCCCAGTGAACGGGTGCGGGTCAGACGGACTCGCACCCGTTTTCTTTTGCGGCGGCGCTCAAGGCGGGCGTAGTAGAATCTGAACCACCATATCGCCCCGTACAAAAGGAGATTCCTATGCATGACGTCGGAATGAACATGAGCCAGCTTGCCATGAGCGTCAAGCAGGTCGACGACACCATTGAGCTCGCTCACGAGTGGAGCCATCAGCTGCTGCATGCGACCGAGAACTTTGATATGGAGCGCATTGGCGCCAAGCTCGAGGCCGCCATGTCTGCGCTGCACGAGGCGCACGATGCGCTCGAGGGCTACGAGGAGGCCATCGAGGCAGATCACAACTCCGTCGGCTCTGTGAAACTGGTGTAACGTGGCCGAGCACGAGCACGCGCACGATCACGGTGCGGACGACGATGCGAGCTGCCGCTACAGCGGCTCCAGCTCCGAGCTGGTCCGCTTTTCGGTCACCGCGCCCGACGACCTGCTGCGCCGCTTTGACGAGCAGATCGCGCGCCGTGGTGACGTGGCTAACCGATCCGAGGCCGTACGCGATCTGATTCGTGCCTCGATCGCCAAGGAACAGATGCGCACGCCCGACGAGCAGGTCATCGGTTCGCTCACCATGATCTATGACCACCATACCGGCGATCTGACGCGCCGTCTGGACGAGGTGCAGCACGACTACACCGACGAGATCGTCTCGACCATGCACGTGCATCTGGACCACCACAACTGCCTGGAGATTCTGGCGCTCAAGGGTCGCGGCGAGCGTGTCTACGAGCTGGCCGACCGGTTGCTGGGGCTGCGCGGCGTTAAGCACGGCGAGCTCACCTGCGCCGCAACCAAGCAGAGCCTGGGGCTGTAACGGGATTTCCCGCAGCGCACCTGCCAAAAAGGGACAGGTTTCAACGAAGGAGGGTCGCATGCGACATGTGCATATCCATGTAACGGGCATTGTGCAGGGCGTCGGCATGCGGCCATTTGTGTATCGCGAGGCTATGGCGCATGGCATCTGCGGCTGGGTGCTCAACGCGGGCGATGGCGTACACATCGAGGCGCATGCTTTGAGCGAGGCGCTCGACGAATTTGTCACCGCGCTGTCGGAGCACGCGCCGGCCGCAGCCCGCGTTGAGCATGTCGCTGTTGCAGACCTGGAGCCCGACGCTTGGGATGCCGACGATGAGCAGGCCTTTCGTATTGTAGCGTCGCAGGATCAGACCGTGCACACGACGCTCATCTCCCCCGATATCGCCACCTGTGACGACTGCCTGCGCGAACTGTTCGACCCCACCGACCGACGCTATCACTACCCCTTTATCAACTGCACCAACTGCGGGCCGCGCTTTACCATCATCCGATCGCTGCCTTATGACCGAGCGGCCACGTCGATGGATTGCTTTCCTATGTGCCCCGAGTGCGCCGCAGAGTATGGCGACCCGCTTGACCGGCGCTTTCATGCGCAGCCCGATGCCTGCTTTGACTGCGGGCCACATATTACCTGGCGCGAGGCGGCGGGCGACATGGAGCTCGAAGGCTCGGGGGCGATGCCGGCCGTCGGCAGCACGCGCGAAACCAGCGATGCCATTATTGACCGCTGTGTCGAGCTGCTGGCCAGCGGCGGTATTGTCGCCATCAAGGGGCTGGGCGGATTCCATCTGGCCTGCAACGCCGCCAATGAGCAGGCGGTGGTCGAGCTGCGCCGTCGCAAGCGCCGCAGCAACAAGCCGCTTGCCGTTATGGTGCGCAGCCTTGCCGATACTGAACGCCTGTGCCATGTCGATGATGCCGAGCGCGACTTGCTGGCCGGCAGCATCCGCCCCATTGTGCTGCTGCGCCGCCGTGCTGTTGGCGAGGGAGATTCCCCCGACGCCCTTACACTCGCGCCATCCGTCGCGCACGATCTACCCGAGCTCGGCGTCATGCTCCCCTATACACCGCTTCAGCATCTGCTGCTTGCAGCTGCCTCGTCGCATGGCATGCACGCGCTGGTCATGACCAGCGGAAACCTGAGCGAGGAACCTATCGAGACCGACGATGCCCTTGCATGGGAACATCTTGTTGCCGCCGGCATCGCCGACGCGCTACTTGGCAACGACCGTGCGATTCTCTCACGCTACGACGACTCCGTGGTACGTGTGGTCGACGGCACCGTCATGCCTGTGCGTCGCGCACGCGGATATGCGCCGCAACCGTTGTCGCTGCCGGCGCTCGACGGCACTGCACCCTGCGTGCTCGCCTGCGGGCCGCAGCAAAAAGCCACGATCGCGCTCACGCGCGAGGACGCCGACGGCCATGTGGCCTGTTTTGTGTCGCAGCATATCGGCGATGTCGAAAACGGCGCGACCTTCGATGCCTGGAGCGCCGCCCGCGCACGTCTAGAAAACCTCTTTGACCTGACGCCTGCCGCCCTGGCATGCGACATGCACCCCAGCTATCTGTCGAGCCAGTGGGCACGCGAGCGGGCACGGGAGCACGATCTGCCGCTTATCGAAATCCAGCATCATCATGCTCACATCGCGAGCGTAATGGCAGAGGCGATTGTCGCTGGCCGGCTTGCGCCCGATGCGCGCGTCCTCGGTATTGCCTTCGATGGTACGGGTGCCGGCACCGACGGCACCATATGGGGCGGTGAGTTTCTTATCGCCGGCCTTGCCGATTTTGAACGCGCCGCGCACCTGCGCACCTGGGCGCTGCCAGGCGGAGCCGCATCCGTGCGCGATGCCCGGCGCAATGCCTTTGCCCTGCTGAGCGAGCTCGGCCTGCTCGAGCATCCGGGTGCCGCGGGGCTATTGGGCACCCTCGACGAGCAAACACGCAGCGTGACAGCCACCATGATCGAGCGCGGCATCAACAGCCCGCGTACCAGCAGCATGGGGCGTCTCTTTGATGCCGCGGCAGCGATTCTGGGCATCTGCGGCAAGGCAACCTACGAGGGCGAACCCGCCATAGAACTCGAAGCCGCCGCCTGGCGCGCGCTCGGCGGTAAGACCGTTCGTCTCGACGACAATCACACAGGCGTATTCACGTCTGCCGACGACTCCCCCATCTTGGACCCCCAACCGCTCATCGAAGCTCTTCTGAATGGAATCGAGGCAGGCGCGCCGGCCGACCGGCTCGCCCTCGGGTTTCACATCGCCATTACGCACGCTACGACCCACATCGCGTGCGAGATCTGCGATCGCGAAGGCCTCGATACCGTCGCGCTCTCGGGCGGTGTGTTCATGAACCGGCTTTTGCTTCAGCTCCTTACCCACGAACTCAAAGACGCCGGTCTTGCCGTCTTGGTCCCCCACGCTGTACCCGCCAACGACGGCTGCATCGCCTACGGTCAGGCCGCCATCGCTCGCGCTCGCCTCGCGCAGACGGCGTTGCGATAGGCTGTTTTGCCAGCCTGCGCGCCGCCGTCTCACAGGTGTAACGCGTTTGCTCGTGACTCCCGCGAGCGCTACCATCAACTGATGGGTAATTAGGCGCCTATCCAGCGCAAAACGTATAAAAGGGGAACATTATGTGCCTTGCCGTTCCCGGTAAAGTGGTCAAACGCGACGACGACCTTAAGGCGACCGTCGACATGATGGGCATCGAGCGCCCCATTTCGCTGCGCCTCGTGCCGACGGCACAGGTAGGCGACTATATTCTCGTGCACGCCGGCTTTGGCATTCAGATTGTCGACGAGCAGGAAGCCCAAGAGACACTCGAGCTCGTCAATACCATGACCGAGCTGGCCGAAGAGGACCAACTCGCCACCAACCCGGCCGAGGCATACTAGTGGCGGCGGCGCAGCCGGTTCGCTCCGGTATCGACTTTTCGGCATTTCGCGACCCCAAGCTGGCCCGCGAGCTCATCGATCGTATTCATGAGCTTGTCGGCAACCGCAGCATCAACCTTATGGAAGTCTGCGGTACGCATACCGTGAGCATTGGCCGCTATGGCTTTCATTCCATTATGCCGACGGGGCTCAAACTGCTAAGCGGCCCGGGGTGCCCCGTTTGCGTCACCGCCAACCGCGACATCGATCACGCAATCGCGCTTTCCAACATGGACGGCGCCATCATCACCACCTTTGGCGACATGATGCGCGTGCCCGGATCGTCCACCTCGCTTGCCGCGCAAAAGGCGGCGGGGCGCGACATCCGCATCGTCTATTCTCCGCTCGACGCACTCGACATTGCCGAGCAAAATCCCGAACGCCCGGTCATCTTTATGGGCGTCGGCTTTGAGACCACAACGCCCACCATTGCCGCCGCTATCCTGGAGGCCGACGCGCGCGGGCTCCAGAACTTCTCGGTCTACTGTGCTCACAAGACCACGCCGCCGGCTCTGCGTGCGATCTCCAACGACCCCGAGACCGCCATCAACGGCTTTATCCTGCCGGGTCACGTCGCTACCATCACAGGCCTGGCACCCTTTGGGTTTTTGGTCGACGAGTTCGAGACCCCCGGCGTGGTCACGGGATTTGAACCGGTCGATATCTTGCAGGGCATCTGTATGCTGGTCCAGATGGTTGTCGAGCACAGGCCCGCAATCGACAACGCCTACCGCCGTGGCGTCAACGCTGACGGCAACCCCGTGGCGCGCCAGCTGGTCGAGCAGGTGTTTGAGCCGTGCGACACCACGTGGCGCGGGCTGGGACCGATTGCGGCTTCGGGTCTTTCCATCCGACTCGAATTCGCGCGCTTTGATGCCGGCGCCCGCTTTGACGTACCCATTGAACCGACGGTCGAGCCACGCGGCTGCCGCTGCGGCGACGTGCTGCGCGGAGCCATCACGCCGAGCGACTGTCCTCTGTTTGGCCGCGCTTGCACGCCCGAACATCCCGTCGGCCCGTGCATGGTGAGCTCCGAAGGTAGCTGCGCGGCGTACTTTAGATACCGCGACTAGCCCGGACGTCCCCGCGTACCGGCACCACCCACGATTGGAGTTTTCGATATGTCCCGTAATGCCACCGATAGCACTGTCCTGCTGGGCCACGGCTCCGGCGGCCAGATGATGAAGCGCATTATCGATGAGGTCTTTCTGGATGCCTTTGGGTCGCCCGAGCTGCTTGCAGGCAACGATGCCGGTGTCGCCGCACTGCCCGCAAGCGGGCGAATCGCCATGTCGACCGACAGCTTTGTGGTAACGCCGCAGTTCTTCCCCGGCGGCAATATCGGCCGCCTCGCCGTATGTGGAACCGTCAACGACGTCGCGACCTCAGGCGCTAACGTGCGCTACCTCTCATGCGGCTTTATCCTCGAAGAGGGCTATCCCATGGAAAAGCTGAGCCAGATTGTGCAAACCATGGCCGAAACAGCGCGCGAGGCGGGCGTGTCCATAATCACCGGCGACACCAAGGTGGTCGAGCGTGGAGGTGCCGACGGCGTCTACATCAATACCGCCGGCGTGGGCGAAGTGCCCGCGGGTGTAGCGCTCAGCGGTGCCAACTGTCGGCCCGGCGATGTCATCCTGGTGTCGGGTACGCTAGGCGACCACGGCATCGCCATCATGAGCCAGCGCGAGGGCTTGGCGTTTTCGAGCAACATCGAAAGCGACGCTGCGCCGCTCAATCATCTGATTGCCGACGTGCTCGCCGCTGCCCCCGACACCCGCTGCTTCCGCGACCCCACGCGCGGCGGCCTGGCATCCACGCTCAACGAGTTTGCCCAGGCCAGCGGCGTTGCTATGGAGGTCGACGAGGATGCTGTGCCCGTGCGCCCCGACGTGCAGGCCGCCTGCGAGATGCTCGGCTACGATGTGCTGCAGGTGGCAAACGAGGGCAAGATGGTTGCCGTGGTGCCGGCCGAGCAGGCCGATGCCGCGCTGGCAGCCATGCGCGCCGCCCGCTACGGCGAGAACGCCGCCATCATCGGTCGCGTACTGCCGCTTGCCGAGGGCGCCCGTCCCGCCGTGCGCGTACGCACCGGCTGGGGCTCGACCCGTATCCTCGACATGCTTGTGGGAGAACAACTGCCGAGGATTTGCTAACGACAAAGGCTCAGGGCTATTAAAGATATTCAGATTCCAAACATGCCCGGCACGCATGCCCAGTATCATGGGGTGCGTTTTACAACTCAAGCGGCAGGAGCACCCATGGCAGCAGCTTTTTCCCATGTGATCTTTGATCTGGATGGCACCATCCTCAACACGCTCGAGGACCTGGCGGCCGCCGGCAACCATACCTGCGAGACGCACGGCTGGCCTACGTTTGCCGTCGACGAGTACCGCTACAAGGTGGGAAACGGCATGCTCAAGCTGGTTGAGCGCTTTATGCCCGCCGAGTATGCGGGCGACGGCCGTATGTTTGAGCAGACGCTTGCCGAGTTTAGGGCTTACTACGGCGAGCACAAGGAGGACCACACCGCCCCCTATGCCGGCACGATCGAAATGCTCGACCGCCTGCGCACCGCGGGCGTGCAGCTTGCCGTGCTCACCAACAAGGACCATGTTTCGGCCGCTCCGCTTATCGAAAAATACTTTGGTTCCGAGCGCTTTGCGCTGGTGCAGGGCCGCGTCGATGCGTTTCCTCCCAAGCCCGAGGCGCCTGTTACGCTGCATGTGATGGAAGAGCTAGGCGCCGACCCGGCAACCACACTCTATGTGGGCGATTCCAATGTCGATGTTCTGACCGGTCACAACGCCGGCCTCAAGAGCGCCGGTGTCAGCTGGGGCTTCCGCGGCCGCGCAGAGCTGGAGTCCGCCGGCGCCGACTACGTGGTGGACACCCAAGACGAGCTCGCGGCGCTGATTCTGGGCGAGTAGCGGGGCTGTCGCTCAACACGGCTGCATAGATTCTGTCGCGCGGAAAGCGCATCCCGTTTTGCCGCCCCAGAATGGGATGCGCTTTCCGGTTGAGCCTTGTCGGGGAAACGGCATCCCGTTTCAGAGCAATATTCCGGGTCGCACTTTCCACAACCCACCCCATCCGGAAACCGCGACCCGCTATTCGGCCAAATACCGGCTCGTATTTTCCCGAGCATTCGATGCAACGCTGGCGCAAGGAGTGTCCCCAACTGCCGGCAGAAAAGGAACGTCCCCAAGTGCCGCCCCAATGACTACCATGGCAACGCCGCAGGTAGAGGACGGACAGCGAGCGGGCACCAGAGCGAACAAATTGGCATGAAAAGAGGACGGCATAGACCTTCTGGTCATGCCGTCCTCTTTGAATGACAAGTTGTCGCTCTGGTGCCCGCGCAGCGTCGAGCAGTTGCGGCGTTTGGTAAAACGCCGCAACAAACTAGCTCAGCATTGCATCCATCATCTCGGAGTTGACGGAGTCGTCGGCAGACCACTCGCCGTCGTCGTTGCAGGTGTACTTGAAGATAACCGTGGTCTTCCTGGGCTCGGTGGCCTTGGTCACATCGACCATAACCTGACCGGCCATCTTGTACAGCTCGTCATCGGAAGGAACCGTGTCAAGCGCAGCGACCTTCTCCTGATACTGGGTGGAGAAGTCCTCGACGATCTTGTTCATAGACTTGCATGTGATAGAAACCTCGGCGGTCGCGACACCCTTGTCCTCGTCGACCGTCACGTCGCCGATCTTGTAGTCAAAGCCCTCGAGATAGGTCTTGGCATACTCCTTGGGATCGATACCCAGCTGCTCGAACTCGTCGCCCGAAGCCTCCTCCAGACCAGAGAGGAAGTCGTCGCCACCGTTTTTGACCTCGTCAAACTGCGTCGTAAGATCCTCGGTGATGAGCTCCTCAACCGAAGGACCTCCACAGCCGGAAAGCACGACCACGCATGCAACCAAGACGGCCATGAGGGGCGCAAGCAGCAGCTTCTTTTTCATGTTGTTCCTCCCAATGAGCGGCACCGCGCTTCCCGGACGCGGCGCACGTTGTAATAAGTAAGCCCATTCTATCCACTTATGAACGCCCTCGGCAACGCGAAGGCGCGGTCGGTTCGTTTTAGCGTCCGAACGGTTTGCAAGCCCGCCCAACGTGCAATAAAACGCTTCCCCGCGGTGCAATAAAAAAGGTGGCCGGAAAACCCGACCACCCTTGCACATCCTTTGGATGCCGCAGTTTACTTGCGGACGACCTTAACGATGGCGTCACCGGCGGCGACAGCGGAGTCGGCCTCGACGGCGAGTTCGACATCGGCAAACTCGGCGGTGTTGGACACAGCAACGGCGACGCAGTCCTTGTAGCCGGCAGCGGCGATCTTGGCGCGGTCGATCTTGAGCATGGGCTGGCCAGCCTTTACGACGTCGTCGGCCTTGACGAAGCCCTCGAAGCCATCGCCGTTCATGTTGACGGTATCGACGCCAACATGCACCAGAACCTCGATGCCGCTATCGGACTGCAGACCCACGGCGTGGCCCATGGTGACGGTCACCTTGCCGTCGCAGGGAGCGTAGACCAGATCGTCCTCGGGCCACACGGCGCAGCCCTTGCCCAGGACCTCGCCGCCAAAGACGGGATCGGGCACGTCGGCCATCTTGATGACCTTGCCCTTGACGGGCGAGCACAGCACGTCGGCGCCGGCAGAAGCAGAGATGGAGGACGGAGCAGCGGCAGTCGCGGGCTCAGCCTTCTTCTTGAACATGTCAAACAGACCCATACGTTTTCTCCTCTTGATTAAGCGCAACGTTGTGCGCATGCCTATGGTGATTATAGTGCCAAATGGTTCAAATGCTAAGGTGGGGACTCGAATCGCGAGCCCATCCCAACGCTTTTCCCCGGTGGCACTCATATTGTCGATTAATCCAGGCCCTCGGCACCGTTGGACTTGATAATCTTCTGGTAGGCGTAGAAGCTGTCCTTGCGGCGGCGCTCGTAGGTACCGGTGCCGTCATCGTACTTATCGACGTGGACAAAGCCGTAGCGCTTGCGCATCTCGCCGGTGCCGGCGGAAACCAGGTCGATGGGGCCCCACCAGGTGTAGGCGATCAGGTCGACGCCGTCGGCAATGGCCTCGCCCATGGCCTTGACGTGGCTCTGCAAGTAGGCGATACGATACGGGTCGTGGATGGAGCCGTCCTCCTCGACCTCATCGTAGGCGCCCATGCCATTCTCGACCACCATCAGCGGAATCTCGTAGCGGGCGTAAATCTCGTTGAGGGCGATGCGCAGACCCAGCGGATCGATCTGCCAGCCCCAGTCGGTGGACTCCAGATAGGGATTCTTGCCGCCAAAGGTCATGTTGCCCTCGGTCATCTCGTGATCCTTGTGGGTGCCCACGGTGCCGGACATGTAGTAGCTAAAGGTGTAGAAATCGACCTTGCCGTCGGCGATATCCTGCAGGTCGCCGTCCTCCATCACAAGCTCGACATCGTTCTCGGCCCAGAAGCGCTTGGCATAGAACGGATACTTGCCGCGCACCTGCACGTCGGAGCAGTACCAGTTCATGGTATTCATCTCCTGCTGCGCGGCGAACACGTCGGCCGGATCGCACGTGGCGGCATAGGAAAGGATGAAGCAGTCCATGTTGCCCATCTTAAACTGCGGGTAATGCTCGTGGGCATAGCGCACGACGCGGCCGCTGGCGACAAACTGGTGATGCAGCGCCTGCATACGAGCCTGCGGCGTAGCATGGACCGCCGAAGCCGGGCCCTCAAAGCCCTGAATCATGCTGGTCTCAAAGAGGTTGCCCATGTCCTGAGTGCCGCAGTTGATCTCGTTGAAGGTGAGCCAGAACTTGACCTTGTCCTGGTAGCGGTCGAAGACGGTCTGGCAGTACTTCTCAAAGAAGCCGATGAGCTCGCGGCTCGCCCAGCCGTTGTATTTCTCGACCAGGTGATAGGGCATCTCGTAGTGCGACAGGGTCACGAGCGGCTCGATATTGTGAGCGCGCAGGCAGTCGAAGACGCGGTCGTAAAAGGCGAGGCCGGCCTCGTTGGGCTCGGCGTCGTCGCCGTTGGGGAAGATGCGGCTCCAAGAGATGGACATGCGGAACATGTTGAAGCCCATCTCGGCGAACAGCGCGATGTCCTCCTCGTAGTGATGGTAGAAATCGATGCCGTCATGATTGGGGTAGAAGCGGTCGGGGTCGATGTCGATCGTGATCTGACGCGGCTCCTTGTAGCTGCCGCCCAAGAAATGGTCGTCGACCGAAGGACCGCGGCCGTCCACGTTCCAAGCGCCCTCAAACTGATTGGCGGCCGTGGCGCCACCCCAATAGAAACCCTCGGGGAACTTGATGTTTGCCATGAGCATCTCCTTTGCATTGCGGGTCGATAGGCCGAGTATCGCCCACGCACGCGACAGGCAGGGGCAGGGGTGCCAAACCCGACACTTCTTTTCGCAGACGCGCGCTGCAACAGCGCTGCAGCTGAAACTTTTTGACACCGAAGGAGCGAAGACGATCCGCCCCGCGCTTACCGGCGGTATGCCGCGGGGGTGCAGCCATACTTGTCGTGAAACTTACGGTAGAAGAAGCTCATGTTTTCATAGCCCACCGCATGCGCAGCCGCCCCGGCCGTGGCGCCGCCGCGCAGAAGCTCGGCCGCACGTACCAGGCGTCGCTCCTGCACAAGCTGCCTAAAGGTCTTGCCCACATGGCGCTTGAGAAGCGCCGTCGCATAATTAGGGCTCAAGCCAAACTCCGCCGCCATCCCCTCGAGGGAGCATGCAGCGAATTCACAATCGATATAGCCAAGCATTCCCGTCACCAGGGCAGTGGGCCCCGCCGTGCCGTCCGCCGCGCCGCGCACCAGCTCGCGCTCGTAGCAATCCATGAGCTCGGCCAAAAACAGCTGAAACAGACGCAAGACGATCTCGGGACCGTTGGGGCTCGGGTCGTACAGCTCGCAGAGCATCTCCTGCATGTAGCGCCGAATCCGACGGCTCTCGCCGCAATGAAAACGGACATGGCCCCGATGGTCCGTCTCGCTGTTGAGCGCGTTGAACAAAAACCGCGAGACCGCGCTCTCGCGCGAGAGGCTCGACTCGAGACTCCGGCGCAAAAAAGAGCGTGAAACGGTCATGCTTAGCATGATGTCGTCCTCACCAAGCGCCGCCACGGCATGCGGGCAGAGGGCGTCGAGCAAAAGCACCTCGTTGCGGCCCAGCTCGAGCCTCTCCCCCGCCACCGTCTGCGGGCAGCGTCCGCGATACACATAGCTCAGCTCCACGTAATCATGCACGTGCTCGGGAACTGCATTAAAGCGCGAGTTTTTCCTTATCGTCAGGCCACGCGGCATGCCGGGCTGGGCATAGGCAAACCCTGGCTGCCCAATCTTGCGCACTGGGCATCCGTCGATTTCGACATGCTCGGTCATAATCGACCAATCAAATGCCATGCCGTCTTTATAAGCGATCTCACTGGTGCTCAGTTCGCTGAGCCTACGCTCGAGCTCGTCGATCTCCATGGCTTGCCAATCGTTGATTTAGTCATAGTTCGTCGTGATTCAGATATTAGCAGAACGCGCCGACGCGTCCATAATCTGTGCTATGCAGCAGATCAATCGAGCCAAGGAGGATCCATGACCGCGCACTATCAGCAGGTGCTCGAGGGTACATACGACAACCATGTGCTTCCGTTTTTGTGGATGAAGGGCGAGAGCCATAAGACCATTGCCGAGTATCTGGAAAAGATCGCCGGCGCCGACATCCACGAGGTCTGTCTCGAAAGCCGCCCACACCCCGATTTTTGCGGCGAGGGCTGGTGGCGCAACTTGCGCTTTGTCATTGACGAGTGCAAGCAGCTGGGCCTTAAGCTCTGGATCTTGGACGACGCGCACTTCCCCACGGGCTTTGCCAACGGCGCCGTCAAGGAGGCCGTGCCCGAGCTCCGCAAGATCGTGCTCACGCACCGCACGTTCGACATCGTGGGCCCCACGTCCGCCGCGAGCATCGCGCTCGCCAACATGCTCGACAAAACGGAGCGCTTCTACGGCGTGACATTTATGCAGGACGGCAGCCCCGTCGACGTCGCTTACCGAGTAATCGACGATGCAGACGGCAACCCCAGCCGCCTGGTCTTCGATGCACCTGCGGGCCTCACGCAGGCATGCGTGATGTTCACGAGCGGCAAGACCTCCTACAACGAGGACTACATCAATATGGTCGACCGCACCTCGGTGGCGCAGCTCATCGATGCTGTCTACGAGCCGCATTTTGAGCATCTGGGCGATGAGTTTGGCAAGACGATCCTGGGCTTTTTCTCCGATGAGCCCGGATTTGCCAACGAGAAGGGCACCACGGGCCCCGATGGCATCTCGGACACGCTCATCGGCAAGGCCACCGCGCCCCTACCCTGGTCGGCCGAGCTTGAGCGTCGCCTACGCGCGGCACTGGGCGAGCGCTACCTGGCCGAGCTCCCGCACCTGTGGGACCGCGAGCCGGCCGGCGCGCACGTACGCCACGTCTATATGGACATCGCGAGCACCCTCTATAAGGAGTGCTTCTGCGACCAGCTCGGAGACTGGTGCCGCGCGCGCGGCGTGCAGTACATCGGCCACGTTATCGAGGACAAGGACTGCCACGCGCGCCTGGGCGTGGGCGCCGGGCACTACTTCCGCGCCGTGGGCGGTCAGGACATGGCGGGCGTCGACATCGTGATCAACCAGCTGGTACCCGGCATGGACCGCGGCCTTCACAGCTACGGACGCGGCGTGTGGGACCTCGAGTTCTATAACTACGTGCTGCCCAAGCTGGGCTCCTCGGCAGCACACCTCGATCCCAAAAAGCAGGGGCGCTGCATGGCCGAGGTCTTTGGCGCATTTGGATGGCACGAAGGCCTACGCGAGATGAAGTGGATCGCCGATCATTTTTTGGTGCGCGGCGTCAATTGGTTTGTGCCGCATGCCTTTAGCATGGCCGCCTTCCCCGACTGGGACTGCCCACCGCATTTCTATGCGCATGGCCAAAACCCCCAGTTTGCACACTTTGGGCAGCTCATGAGCTACATGAACCGTACGGCGAGCCTGCTGAGCGGCGGGCGCGCAACGACCCCGGTGGCGCTTCTCTACCATGCGGACGCCGAGTGGACAGGCGAGGCGAACTTTATGCAGCATGCCGCCTCCGAGCTTATGCGCGCGCAGGTCGACTTTGACATCGTGCCGGCAGAGGCATTTGAGGACGCAGGGCGCTATGCCGTTGAAATTGCCGCAGACGGTAGCGGCTTTGGCGTGAACGGCCAGGCATACCGCTGCCTGGTGATGCCCGGAGCCGAGTTTGTCGGCGGAGCCGTGCTCGACTTTGCCGCGCGCGCCGCAGCCGCAGGTGTTGCCGTGTACGCGCTGGATGAGTTGCCGAGCAAGCGCTACGACGGTGATATTGCAGCCCGCGAGGGCTTTGCCTCCGTGGATGCAGCCGCGGTCGCCGGCATCAAGCTCCTGGCAACCGCCGAGCTCGCAGGCACGCTTGCCGACGCCGGTATGCAGACCGTGGTTTGTGCCGAGTCCCAGCCCTGGCTGCGCGCACTGCGCTACGAGCGGGCGGGCGAGACCTATCTGATGCTCGTCAACGAGCATCCCAAGCAGGGTATCTCCACTCAGATTGCGCTTGCCGACGGCACACCCGTTGCAGGCGCGCGCCTCGACCTGCTCAACGGCACCGATCCCGCCGCCTTTGACGGCACGCTCGAGCTGGCTCCCTACGAGAGCTGCATCGTGGTCCTTGGGGCTACAGGTTCCGCCGGCGCGGCAACTGCTGGAGACGAAGCCACATGCGTCGACGGGCCCTGGGCGGTTGCCTTCTCTGCCCCTGGCACCGATGCCTTTGGCGAGTCTGTTGAGCTTGCAGACCTGCACGACCTTTCCTCGGCCGAGTTCCCCGGCAAGGCCGGCACATTCCGCTACCGGGCCTCCTTTGTCCTGGGCGAAGCGGCCACCCGCACCGTCATCGACCTTGGCGAGGTCTTTGAGACCGCAACCGTCACCCTCGACGGCAAATCCCTCGGCACCCGCATCTGTCCGCCTTACCGCTTTGAGGCCGCCGCACTTTTAGCCGGCGAGCACGCGCTTACGATCGATATCATCAACACCCTCGACCACGCCGTCCCCGACATGTTCGGCATGACCGAGCCCTCCGATCCCAGCGGCCTCTTGGGGCCCGTACGCGTGCTCGGGTAACGCCCCGGGCGCAAACGGCCCAACAAGGACAGCGCCCCTATGTTGAGCCCGCGCAGCGTCGAGCGGTCCGTCGTTCATAGACCGGCGGACCAAAACTCCCAGCCAAGCCGAACGTTTTATTTATCGCTATGATTGGTTTATCGCGACGCAAACGCATAGGAGCCATATGGATATCAGGCGAAAGATCACGCAGGGCAAAAGCCTCACCCCCACCGAGCAACAACTTGGGCGAACGGCCCTCGCCATGGGCGAGGATGTGCGCGGGCTCTCTATTAAGGAATTTGCCGCGCGCACCAACGTTTCCGTTGCGAGCGTGCACCGTTTTTGCAAAAAGCTCGGCCTCGAGGGCTTCAAAGATCTCAAGGTCGAGCTCATCCGCCAGGCGACCGAGGCGGGCAACCGGCGCGACGTGGACATCAACTTTCCCTTCGATGCCACCTCCACCCCTGCGCAGGTGATGGAACGCATGGAGGGGCTCTACCAGACCACCTTGGCCGAAACGCAGGAGCTGCTCGACCCTGCACAGCTCAACCACGCCGCCAAGCTCATCATGCGCGCCGGCACCGTGGACATCTACACGGGCTCGCATAACCTGTATCCAGCGGGAATGTTCCGCGATCGCCTGCTTTCCGCCGGCAAAAGCGCGACGTGCCACGACAGCGTCGAGGCTCAGGTGCGCACGGCGCTCGCCTCGGGTCCCGACCATGTGGCAATCATCATCTCCTACAGCGGCCTTGCCCCCAACCTCAAGGAGATCTTGCCGATCCTTAGCAGTCGACATGTCCCGGTCATCGTCATCGGCACGCCGTACTGTGCCCGCATTCACCCCGGCTTTGCCGCCTATCTCACGGTAAGCGACCACGAGAGCATGACGCACCGCATCACGCAGTTCGCCAGCCATATCGCCGTGCAATACGTACTCGATTCGCTCTATAGCAGCTACTTTGCCAAAGATTACGCCCGCTGCTCCGAGTTCTTAGAGCGCTCGTTTCCCTACACCCGCCTGCCCGGGCTTAAGTAGCGACGAGCGTGGATTTTCGGACACTCAGATAACGAGCGTGGATAATCTCCCACTTTGAGCCTGCATGCGGCCCATAAACGGGAGATTATCCACGCTCATTTTGGGTCCCCTGGGAACGCATGAGGAGGGCGGATAGACAGCCGTTATTTGCGAGGCGTCAGCGACGTAAAGAGTCCGTGTTGGTTGCAGTAAAGATATATCCTGCCGCGCCCGGTAATATGGAAGCGCGGCTGCACCGATTGCTCTGGATAGAGCTTCTTAAAGCAGATGCCGTCCATAGTCGCATATGCCACAAAGCTAATGTAGTGATCCTTGGTCATGGGATGATCGAGCGTGACGTACCAATCGTCCTCGATGCGCTCGATGGAAAAGGCGTGGTCCGCGTCCGGCTCTTCGGCCTCCTGGGGAAACATCGTGGAGCCACAGCAGCTAAAGCTGCCTTCTCCGAGCGCGTGCACAACGTTTCCGCAGATAGGGCAAACGTAAAAGACGCCTTTGAGCATATTGCCTGCACGGTTGGCGTTGGCCCGAATGTCACCAGCCAAAAGCTCAGCCACGCTTATGCCGAGTCTCTGGGCCAAAGGCTCAACGAGGGAAATGTCGGGAAGGCCGCGGCCGGATTCCCACTTGCTGACGGCTTTATCGGTCACGCCAAGGCTTTCCGCCAGGGCGCGCTGGGTGAGGCCGCGCTCTTCGCGCAGCTGCTTGATGGCATGCGCTGCCAAAAAAGTATGGGAGGCATTGGTTTGCCGTGTCTGGTTCATGGGCTGTCCAATCAAATTGAAGAAATGGAGTGAACCGGTTCGACAGTCAGTATCCATTTGAAGGCCAGGCTCGACAACCTACGCTGCGTAGACATGCGCCAATCGAACGAGCGCGGATTTTTGGACACTCATCCTGAGTAGTCATTTAAGAACGTCCCCAATGACTACTCATTTATGTCTGTCCCCAATGACTACCACGGCAACGCCGATGTTTTGGTAGCGACAGCGAAAACCCGCCAGAGCGAGCAAGGTGCCTTGAAACGAGGCGGCATTGACCTTCTGGTCATGCCGCCGAAGTTGAAAGGCAGATTGCCGCTCTGGCGGGTTTGCAGCGTCGAGCAGTTACGGCGTTTGGTAAAACGCCGTAACTAACGAGCTCCGTACTGCTCGTAGTAGGCGTCGATAGCGGTCTTGAGCTCGTCGTCGATGACGACTTTGCCGTCGATCTCGTGGTTGTAGAGGGTCTCGACGACCTCGGCCATGGAGACGATGCTCGCGACGGGGAAACCGTACTTGGCCTCGATCTCCTTCTGCGCGGTGGTCACGCCACCCTTGCCGACCTCCATGCGGTTGAGGGACACGATGAGGCCCTTGATCTCGACATCGGCAGCAGCCTTGACCTTGGGATAGGTCTCGTCGATGGACTTACCGCTGGTGGTGACGTCCTCGACCATGACCACGCGGTCGCCGTCCTGGGGCTCGTAGCCCAGCAGGTTGCCCTTGTCGGCGCCGTGGTCCTTGGCCTCCTTGCGATCGCAGCAGTACTTGACCTCCTTGCCGTACAGCTCGTGGTAGGCAATTGCGGTCACGACGGCCAGCGGAATACCCTTGTAGGCCGGTCCAAACAGCACGTCAAAGTCGTCGCCAAAGTTATCGTGGATGGCCTGGGCGTAATACTCGCCCAGCTTCTTGAGCTGATAGCCCGTCACGTAGGCGCCGGCGTTCATAAAGAACGGGGACTGACGGCCGCTCTTGAGCGTAAAGCTGCCGAACTTAAGGACGTCGGACTCGACCATGAACTTGATGAACTCTTGCTTGTAAGCCTCCATGCGGGCTCCTCTCGTAATCGCGTACGTGCCTTCCAGTTTAGCGCAGGCAGGGCGCGTTGCGGGCGCGCTTTGGAGCCTCAGCATTCTGTAAAGGCTTTGTCAGGAGCAATGGTTTTCCAAACAAAGGGGTTGACACGACAAACCCCCTCATCAAGAATACGGGCGGATTGTAACGGGTACGTGATACCTGAAGCGCATCGCGCCCGGCCTTAAGGAGGTGTGCCATGGAAGGCAGTCATAGTCGAAAAACCTGCATGTCGCCCTCGGCACGCCGCGAGGATTCCGCACACGCATAAGCGCCAACAGCTGACCGTCAAAACCACCACAAAGGTGCCCGTCCCCTTCGTGGTAGCTCGCGAGCATGACGCGAGCGACATCTAGGTTTTTTGAAGCACATACGACACGTACGCTAACTCCCTTCAACAAGGAGGACCCTATGCTGATGCTCAAAACCGCCACGGTACTCGAAGCCATCTCCAAGCGCCGCCGCACGGCGCGCCCCGCCGCTCATACCGGCATGTCCAAGAACACCATATTCGCCGCCACCCATAGCGCCGAGGATGCTCTCGTGCTGCTCGACGCCACAGCCGACGGCCTCACCGCCGAGCACGCCGCCGAGCGCCTGAGCGCCGTCGGCCCCAACACCATCGAAGCGCCGACCAAGACGCTCGCCCGCCGCATCGCCAACGCGTTCGTCGATCCCTTCGCTGGCATCCTCGCCGCCCTCGCACTGGTCTCGCTCTACATCGACGTGCTCGCCGTGCCCGAGCTGCAGCGTGACCCCTCCACGGTCATCGTCATCGGCATCATGCTGCTGGTATCGGGCGGCATGAAGTTTATCCAGGAAGCCCGCAGCGGCAATGCGGCCGAGGCCCTTAAGGACCTGGTCTCCAACACCTGCTGTGCCCTGCGCGACGGCGAGCGCGTCGAGATCCCCTTCGACGAGCTCGTCCCCGGCGATGTAATCCGCCTCTCTGCCGGCGACATGGTGCCGGCAGATGCCCGCATCATCACCGCGCGCGACCTGTTTGTGATCGAGTCCGCACTCACCGGCGAGAGCGAGGCCGTCGAGAAGACCGCTGCCATCACCGTCGTCGAGGGTGCCGACGGCTCCGCGCTACCACTCTCTGCCTGCAAGAACATCGTCTTTACCGGCACCTCCGTGCAAAACGGCACCGCCATGGCGCTTGTCGTTGCCACCGGCTCGGACACCTACCTGGGCGGCATCGCCAAGATGCTCAACGGGCGCGGCGAGAAGAGCGCGTTTGACCGCGGCGTCTCGAGCGTCTCCATGCTGCTCGTGCGCCTCATGCTCGTTATGGCGCCGGCGGTCTTTGCCATCAACGCCGCCACCAAGGGCAACGTCATCGATGCGCTGTTGTTCGCCACGAGCGTGGCCGTGGGCATCACGCCGCAGATGCTCCCCGTCATCGTGACCACGAGCCTGTCGCAGGGCGCCAAGGACCTCGCCCGCCACCAGGTTATCGTCAAGGAGCTGCCGGCGATCCAAAACCTCGGCGCGATGGACGTCCTGTGCTGCGACAAGACCGGCACCCTCACCGAAGACCGCATCGTGCTCGAGCGCTACCTCAACACCGACGGCAACGAGGATGCGCGCGTGCTGCGCCATGCGTTTTTGAACAGCTTCTTCCAGACCGGCCTCAAAAACCTTATCGACCTGGCCGTCATCGACCGTGCCGATGTGACGCCCTCGACCGTCGTGCCCGATTCTATGCTGGGCCAGAGCCTGCGCGACCGCTATACCAAGGTCGACGAGGTGCCCTTCGATTTCTCGCGCCGCCGCCTGAGCGTAGTCGTCGCCGACGCCCAGGGCAAAACCCAGATGGTCACCAAGGGAGCTGCCGAGGAAATGCTCGAGATCTGCTCCTTTGTCGAGGTCGATGGCGCCGCCCAGCCGCTTACCGAAGATAAGCTCGCCCAGATTCGCAAGCAGGTCGCCGGGCTCAACGCCGAGGGCCTGCGCGTGATTGCCGTGGCGCAGAAAACCAATCCGCGCTGCGTGGGCGAGTTTGGCATTGCCGACGAATGCGACATGGTGTTGATGGGCTTTTTGGCCTTCCTCGATCCGCCCAAGGCGAGTGCCGCGGGCGCCGTCGCCACGCTCGAGGCCAAGGGTGTGGCGGTCAAGGTCCTGACCGGCGACAACGACCGCGTCGCCGCCACCGTCTGCGAACAGATCGGTATCGACGCGAGCAACGTCTTGCTCGGCTCCGAGATCGATGCGCTCGATGACGCCGAACTTGCCGAGCGCGCCGAGAACACCCACCTCTTCGCCAAGCTCTCGCCGCTGCAGAAGGCGCGCCTGGTGCGCGTCATGCGCGAACTGCTCGGTCACACCGTGGGCTTTATGGGTGACGGCATCAACGACGCCGCCGCCATGCGCGCGAGCGACTGCGGCATCTCGGTCGACTCCGCCGTCGACATCGCCAAGGAATCCGCCGATATCATCTTGCTCCAGAAGGACCTGGGCGTGCTCGAGCGCGGCATCATCGAAGGCCGCCGCACCTACGGCAACCTACTCAAGTACCTCAAGACCACGGTGAGCTCCAACTTTGGCAACGTGCTATCCGTGACCGTCGCGAGCCTGTTCTTGCCGTTCTTGCCCATGAGCGCTCTGCAGCTGGTGCTGCTGTCGCTGGTCTACGAGATCGTGTGCATCGCGCTGCCGTGGGACACCGTCGACGACGCCTGGACCGTCCGTCCGCGCGCCTGGGACGCCGCGTCCATTCAGGGCTTTATGCTCGAGCTGGGCCCCGTGAGCTCGCTGTTTGACATCGTGACCTTCGCCGCGCTCTTCTTTGTGGTGTGCCCCGCCACCGTGGGCGCGAGCTGGGCAAAGCTTGCCGCCGCGGGCAACGTCGCGGGCATGACGACCTTCGCCGCAATCTTCCAGAGCGGCTGGTTTGTCGAGTCCATGTGGTCGCAGACGCTCGTAATCCACATGCTGCGCTCCCCGCGCCTACCGAGCCTGCGCGACCACGCCGCGCCCGCGCTGTGCCTCCTCACCGTGCTGGGCCTGGTGCTCGTCACTTGGCTGCCGGCAAGCCCCATCGCCGATGCGCTGGGTCTCATGCCGCTGCCGCCAATCTTCTTCGCGCTGCTCATCGGCATTGTCGCCGCCTACATCGCGCTCACCCAACTGGCCAAGCGCCGCTACATCGCCCGCCACGGCGAGCTACTGTAGCGCCCGAATTGTGGCGCGCGACCCATCAGGCGGTCAAAAAGTCCCGTCTCAAGTTAAACCACTCATTTAAGTACGTCCCCAATGAGTGCGGCGGAATGGCTCCCCTTGACAGCTTAAAGCCGTCATGCAGGAACCATTCCGTCGCAGCCTTATGAAAGGGACTGGGTTGTAAATGTTGGAGAAGAGCCGTTAGCGCCCAGGGGTCAGGATCACCAGGGCGTCGTGCTCAAAGGGATGCTGAGCCACGCGCACGGTGCCGTCACCGTTATCGCGGACGGGCAGTCTGGCGATGCGCTTGTCCTCCATGTCGAGGGCCGTCGCCGTCCAGCCGCGCGCGCCGTCGAGCTTAAACTTGAGCGCCGTGGTGCGCGGCAGGTACGTGACGACGCGATCGCCAACACGTGCCACACGGATGGCCTCGCGCGCGTCATCGAGGAGCTCCTGCGCCGGAACCACGGCAAGCGCGTCGTCGGCAGCCGTGGCACCCAAGCCGGCAAGCACATGCTCAATCGCGCCAAAGTCCCACACGCCCGCAAACTGCAGGCACTCTTGCCAGCGGAACGGCATATCAAAGCCCTCGCCCAGCACCGAGCCCTGGCTCTTGCTGGTCTGCCAGTTCCAAACGCCGTGCGCACCGTAGGTCACGCCGGCACTGGCGCCAGCAAGAATGCTCGACCATACGCTCGCGCGGCAATCCTGCGCGGTGAAGCGCCAGTAGACGTTGCGCGACGCACCCATCTGCTCGTAGCAGGGCTCCGAGTTGACCATCGGCTTTTTGGGATAGTTGGCGGTAAAGTCCCGCGGCAGGCGCCAGGCCTCGGGCTGGCCCTCGTAGTTGTGGCCGGGCTGGAACATGTAAAAGTCCAGACGGTCTAGGTACTGTGCCGGAATGGTGCGGTTAGCGCGGTTGATATGCATGGTGCGCAGGGCCTCGGGCGCGCGTTTGACGACTTCGTCGAGCGCGTCCTCGTAATAGGCGATCGCCTCGTCGCCGGCAAAGTCGGTATCGCCCGTCACCACGTAGACGGGGTTGAACTCGCCCAGGTTCTCGACGACGCGGGCAACGTGGGCACGGACCTCCTCACGCGGCATAACCTCGGCGCCGCAACGCTCGGCGATCTTGGCACCCCAGGTACCGGGCACGTAGTTGCACCACATAAGCACGAGCGCCGGACGGATGCCGTGCTCGACGGCAGCACGGCACATGGCGGCGGCGCGGTCCCAATATGCCTGGTTGGGGCGGGACCAATCAAAGTGCACGCCGTCCTCGCTGGCATAGGGCCAAATGCCCAGGTCGGGGCAGCAGCGGTCCCACTGCGGCAGCGTGTTGATCTGCAGCACATTCATGCCCTGCTCGGCACGGCGGGTCAGGTAGTAGTCCCAGTCATCCTCGGCAATGCTCGTAAATGCGCTCCAGCACGTATCGGCAAACCAGAAGAACGGTTTGCCCTCGCACAAAAAGCCGTCCTGGCGACCGTTGACGGTCAGCTTTCCCAAACTCATCTGCATGTCCTTTCGTTTGATAAAGGATTTGCGAACCGCCGGGGGCTTTCGCGGTAACCCCGTGCGAAAGCCCCTGCCGCTTGGCAAACCCTCGCGGGCGAATCCCGTCCGCCCCATCAGTCTACCTTGCAAGAAGGGCCCCGCCGGGCTTACGCCTGACGGGGCCCTGTCGTGTAGGTGAGGTCATATGTGACCGAACGGTTTGGCCTTAGGCCTCCATCTCGGCGAGTTCCTCCTTGGAGAAGCCGCAGGCAAAGACGACGGCAGCGGCGATGACAAAGGAGATTGCCATACCAACGATAGCCCAGACGGTATTCATCTGGCCACCCTGCAGGTAGTTGGTGAAGACCAGGAAGTTGGACGCACCGCCTGCGAGGTAGTAGGTAACACCCATGAGGCCGGAGAACACAGCGCCGATGGCACCGCCGATGAACATGCCGAGCATGGTGCGGCGGAAGCGCATGAGGATACCGAAGAGCGCAGGCTCGGTAACGCCGCCGGCGATGGCGGAGATGACGTAACCGATGGCAAGGGACTTCTCGTCGGGGTTCTTCATCTTGAGGAAGGCACCGAAGGCGCAGCCCCAGACAGCGGCCATAGCGCAGTTGGTGGAAACGAAGACGAAGGGATCGTAGCCGGCGGCGATGATCTGAACCTGAGCGAGCAGGATGACGGGCATGTGCATGCCGCAGACCACGAAGAGCTGCCAGAAGGCACCGAGGACGGCCATGACGATCAGGATACCGATGCCGCCAAGGTCAGCAAGGCCGAAGAGGGCGTTAGCGATCAGCGTACCGATCTCGTTGCCGATCGGGGCGAGGACGATGAAGGCGATGGGGATGGTGACGATCATGGTGCAGAACGGCGTGAAGACCGTGGAGAGCACGTCGGGCATGACCTTCTTAAAGAACTTCTCGATGAAGTAGAGGACGGGCACCGAAAGGATGATCGGCAGGACGGACTGCTGATAGTTGGCAGCGGCGATCTGGATGCCGTAGACGGAGATGATTCCGCCGCCCTCCTGGGTGGCGACGCTCACCACAGAAGGAGCCATGAGGGCGCCACCGAGCAGCATGCCGAGCACCGGGCTGGCGCCGAGCTTCTTAGCCGCGGCATAACCCAGGTAGATGGGGATAAAGGTGAACGTGGCCTCGTACAGCGTGGTGTAAAGGAACGTATAGGTCGGGTCGTCGGCCGAGAGCACACCGAGCATGGTGGGGCCGAGGACGGCCGCGATGGTACGGAACAGACCGCCGGCCATGAGCAGCGGGATGAGCTGGGTCATGGAGCCCGACAGATAGTCGAGGATGATATTGGGCAGGTTCTTGAGCTCGAACTTCTCCTTGGGAGCATCGAGGTTCTCGTTGACGGCCTCACCCTGCTTGACGCCGGAGATGGCGACGAACTCGGCGAGCACCTTGGGCACGTTCTGGCCGATGATGACCTGGAGCTGGCTGCCGGCGAACTGGCAACCCAGAACACCCTTGACCTTCTTGATCTTCTCCACGTCAACCTTGTTGTTATCCTTGAGCGTCAGACGCAGGCGCGTCATGCAGTTGGTGGCGACGGTGACATTCTCCGCACCGCCCACGAGCTCGAGGACATCGGTGGCAATCTGCTTGTTATCTACTGCCATGGGACCCCTCCCCATATCTTCGTGTGCCAGCCCCCTTGGGCTTAGGCACGCCTTTGGCCCGGCGACTATAACCCCTTACGGTTGCCGGACCCTTGGATACGCTGTCGTAAACAAAGTGTTTACTGAACGTTTACGAGCTTTAGTTTACACGGAGCGCCGAATTTATGGCAATTTTGCCGTCTACAGTCCGGTGAACGGTAGGTAATCGGGGGTGAACGTATTTGAATGGCGGGAAATGGTCTCTTTGACCCTCTATTGATATATAGCCATTTACGTGGGATTTTATTTTGATGAACACCTCACTGATCTGTTAACTCATCAACAGAATCCCTGCTAGAAGCTAGTAAACATATGTTTAGTAGCTCACGACGTGTTCAATTTTGCCGTTTACCGAGTTCATCTGGTTATTCTTCAATTCTAGATTACACTAAACATGTTTAGTTTGTATTGCCGCAGATGCCAGGCATTCGCGGCGTAAGGGAGGCAGCTCATGGAGCTCAAATTGTGTACCTACGCAACCGTCACCACCTTGGGCGACTTTGGCCCCTGGATCAGCAAGGTCGTACTCGACCTGCCCTGCACCGTGCGCGCCAACGACATCGACGCGAACACCTTCCATATATATGTAGAGCGTCACGAGCGCTCGGGCGAGGTTCTGATGCGCAAGGAGCGCGGCGCCGACCATGCCGCGCCCTCCGTGGGTTACATCGACGTTCTCGCCGCATATCCGTGCGACGAGAACGGACGTAAGCTCGCCGTGGGCACCCATGTGGCGCTCGAGGTCGCCGAGCAGCGCCTGACCAAGACCATCGAAGGCGGCGTCATGGGCTCGCGCATGCTCGATGACCAGCTGCGCATCACGCAGCTCACAGCTCTTCCCGGCAACGACGGCGACGATCCCACCTGCGGCCTGGTCTTCGACACCTGCCGTGGCGATATCTGCCCCGCGCTCAAAGGCTGGAGCAACGCCACGCAAAAGACCGCCGTCGACGGCATCGCGCTCGAATACGGCTTCTTTGAGCCCACCTTTAAGGCCGAAGACTCGGCATGCTTCAACCCCTTTGCGCCCGAGGCGACGGTCGTGCCCCAAAGGGCACCGCTCGTGGTGTATCTGCACGGCGCC
This sequence comes from Collinsella sp. TF11-5AC, assembly GCF_003436775.1. Classification (NCBI taxonomy): domain Bacteria; kingdom Bacillati; phylum Actinomycetota; class Coriobacteriia; order Coriobacteriales; family Coriobacteriaceae; genus Collinsella; species Collinsella sp. TF11-5AC. The sequence continues at coordinate 54,532 of NZ_QSQO01000010.1, read as the reverse complement.
GGCGAGGGCAAGGGTGCCACGCAAGGCGAAGGCGCTACGCGCGCCTATATCGGCAACCGCGTGACGGCCATTAGCCAGGTGCAGATCCAGCGCTACTTTGGCGGCTTTGCCTGGGTGCTCGTGCCGCAGTCGCCCACGTTTTGGATGGACAACGGCGTCGAACAACTCGGTCGCTCCAACCAGAGCATCTACTCCTCCGTGCTCAAGGCGCTTATCGACGAGTTTGTCGCCGAGCATGCCGACCGCATCGACACCGACCGCATCGTGGTCGCCGGTCTTTCCAACGGCGGCTTTATGACCCTGCGCCTGTGCGCCGACTACCCCGATTTCTTCGCCGCGGGCCTTCCCTGCTGCGCCCCGTGGTACAACGCCACGGACGAGGACGTAGCCGCGCTCGCCAAGACGCCGCTGTGGTTTACGCACTCCAAGGGCGACGAGCTCGTGCACCCGCAACAGACCGTGCTGCCGCTGTTCGCGCGCCTGCGCGATGCCGGCGCCAACGTGCATCTCACCTACTTTAGCCATGTCGAGGACCTGACCGGCGTGTATCGCGAGGCCGACGGCTCGGCCAAGAAGACGTTCAACCACGGCGTGTGGATCCACCAATTCAACGACCTGTGTTATCAAGACTTCGACGGGGGCAACGTACTCATCGACGGCGAGCCGGTGGGCTGCTGGGAGTGGTCGGCCAGGGTCGACCGCTAAGCCCTCCCATCGCGGGGACCGGGGTTTAGTCTTGCAAACGTCCTCGGGCATGCATGGGCTGGCGCTTTGCGCTTCGCGCTGCGCCTGCCCATGCCCCCTGCGGAATGTTTGCAAGACTAAACCCCGGTCCCCGCTGCGTTGACGTTGCCGTGACCCTGGCCGGCCGCTTCTAGCGGGCCGCCGGGTCGGTGGCGATGGGGGCATGGGTCCCGTCTTGCCTTGCGCGTAACTGGCTGAATTGATTTTGATTGGAGCTGTTCCTATGTCCCAGAAGTTGACTCGGGTGATTGTTACTACCGATATGGAAGTCGACGATATGAACTCGCTTGTTCATTTGGCTCTGTATCTCAACTTGCTTGATGTTCAGGCTGTGGTGTATACGGCTTCGCAGTATCACTTTCTTGGGGATGGGGTTCATACGCTCGGCGAGGTGAATTCGCATTGGCGGACCAAAGGGCGGCGCTCTTATGAGTGGGCTGTTGTGCCTCATGAGCCCGATCCGCTAGCCGGCGAGCTTCGTGAGTATCGGCCGTTTCCCGAGCATTGGATTGAGAGTCTCTGGAGTAATGAATATGCCCAGGCTTGGCCGCAGTTGCAGGCAAATGCGGACGCCGCCGGTGAACCGCCGTTTCCCACGCCTGCCCAGATGATCGAGCGTACGTTTGTGGGAAATGTTGCCTTTGAGGGTGATGTGACTGAGGAAACTGAGGGGTCTCGCGTAATTGCGCAGGCGATTCTGGATGATGATCCGCGTACGTTATGGTTGCTCAGCTGGGGTGGTATGAATACGATCGTTCGCGCCCTCATGAGTATTGCCGAGCGTTATCGCGCCACACCCGAGTGGCCCGCCGTACAGCAGCGGGTCTATCAGAAGGTGCGCGTGATGGGCGTTGCCGATGGTGTGGGGCAGGATAACTCGTGGCTCGACCATGGGCGCGAGCTCTTTCCCGAGCTCATCTTTTGGCGTACGCCCTATATGTATGGCAACTATTTCGACGCCAAAACAGCTCAGCCCGATACGCTGCCGCTGTTTAAGGCTCCTTGGCCTGAGCGGAATCTCACGCAGGGCAACGGACCCCTCATGGCACGCTATATGCTCTATGGCGATGGTAAGGTCTACGAAAACGAGCCTGAGCGCTTTCAGTTTGGCAAGCATGCCCGTCTGGATTGGGGCCTGGAAGGCATGCCCGCGATGCAGTTTGAGCGCGGCGACTTTATGGCCGAAGGCGACAGCATGACCTATATTCCGCTGCTTCCGTTTGGCCTGCGCGGTATCGACGACCGCGACTTCGATACGCTGCTCGGCCGCATGTTTCTTGATGGACACCCCGATGCGAACGCGCCCACCGGTTTTGCCGCCCTCGGCACGCCCCCAGACGACAATCTCAATCCCTATCTGCGTGCCTATCAGGAAGACTTTGCCGCCCGCGCGCAATGGTGCGCCCATGATCCGGCCATCTGCTCGCATCCGGCGCATGTTGTCGAGGTCACGGCCGACCGCAGCGCCGCAGCCGGCGAGCGCATCGACCTTGCGGCGACCATCGTCGACCCCGACGACAGGGGCTTCGATGCACATTGGGATGTGGCCGTAGACCCATCGAGCTATGCAGGCGTCCAGGATCTGTCGATGTGGCAAGAATGCACGGTGGACACCGCTTTCATCGTGCCCGCCGACGCACGACCCGGCGACCGCTTTGTGCTTACCCTCACCGTGCAGACGCACGCCGAGCGCCCCTGCACCCGCTACGCCCAGATCGCCGTGACCGTGGCATAGCAAGAACGGCGCCCACATTCGGCAGCCGCCGCATTCGGCAAAGAGTGTCCCCAAGTGCCAAACGAGCGGGGATTTTTGGACACCCAAACAACGAGAGTGGACAATCTCCCACTTTGAGCCCACAAGCAGGCCAAAAATGGGAGATTATCCACTCTCGTTCTGCGAGCACTCATTGGGGACGTACTTAAATGAGTAGTTTCACTCATTTAAGTACGTCCCCAATGAGTAGGAAAAATGGGCCATGTGTCCCAGTTGTGGAGACTCGTTGAGCCGTCTGGGTATCGTGAAAGGCTGCGCACTCCCCCATCATCAAAAGTGACACACGCTACCAGTTGATGGGAGGCAGCCATGGGCTTCTTTGACAAGATGTTCGAGAAGAAAGAGTGCGCGATTTGCGGTACCGAGCTGGGACTTCTAGGTAAGACAAAAATCAATGAAGGCTACCTGTGCAAAGAGTGCGCCGGCAAGCTCTCCCCCTACTTTCACGGCTATCGCTCCAGCACCGCGGACGATATCCGCGAGCAGCTCGCCTACCGCGAGGCCAACGCCGAGCGCCTGGCGTCGTTCAATCCCACGCGCACGCTTTCTGCCGGACGCACCAATATTATGCTCGATGAGGACGCAGGCCTGCTGATCATCACCTCGCAGAGCCGCTGGCGCGACGCCAATCCCGACATCATCGAGTTCTCGCAGGTACTCGGCTGCGATATGGATATCGACGAGCATCGCACCGAGATCTATCGCGAGACTAAGGACGGCGAGCGCGAGAGCTACAACCCGCCGCGCTACGACCTGGATTACGACTTTAATCTGACCATCCACGTCAACACGCCGTACTTTACCGAGATCAACCTGCGCGTAAACGACTCCACCATCGATCAGCGCGGGTCCATCGAGTACCGCGAGGCCAAGCGACAGGCAACCGAAGTTCGCGACGCGCTAGTGCAGCTGCGCCAGGAGACGCGCGACAGCGTCGTGGCCGCCAAGGCCCCCAAGACCGCGGTCACCTGTCCCTTCTGCGGAGCCACCACCATTCCCGATGCCAGTGGGCGCTGCGAATACTGCGGCGGCGCCATCGGCGCATAGCCTCCGGCACGGAAAGGACCGATCATGGCCTTCGAGAGCGTTAACTATCAGTGCCCTGCCTGCGGTGGCCCCCTGCATTTTGCCAGCGCCGAGCAAAAGCTTGTCTGCGACTACTGCGATTCGCGTTTTGAAGTCGAAGAAGTCGAGGCCCTCTATCGCGAGCGTCAGGACAAGGCAGACGCCAAAGCCGACGCGGCGGCGGCAGCACCCAAACCCGTGGCCGACGCCGCGGTACAGGAGCTCGCCCAAAACGCCGGCTACATCTGCTCGTCGTGCGGCGCCGAGCTCGTGTCCGACGGCACCGTCGCCGTCACCACCTGCCCGTACTGCGGCAACTCCGCCGTGGCGCCCGGCCAGCTCTCTGGCGACTTCTCGCCCGACCTGGTGATTCCGTTTAAGCTCGGGCGCGATGACGTCACGGCCGCACTCAAGGAACACTACAAGGGCAAGATCTTGCTGCCCAAGAGCTTTGTCACCGGCAACCACATCGACGAGGTCCAAGGTGTCTACGTGCCGTTTTGGCTCTACGGCGCCCGCGTTGACGGCGAAGTGTATTTTGACGCGACCAACGAGACCGTGACCGAGGAATCCGATCGCACCGTCACGACCACCGACCACTACGATGCCTATCGCAAGGGCAATATCTCGTTTGAGCGCGTGCCCGTCGACGGATCGTCCAAGATGCCCGACGGCCACATGGACGCCATCGAGCCGTTTGACTACGGCGCGCTGCGCCCGTTTTCGGTCGCGTATATGCCCGGCTACATCGCCAACCGCTACGACGAGGACTGCGAAACCTGCAAGGCGCGCGCCGAGCGCCGCATGGAGGAGAGCACGATCTCGGCCCTGCGCGAGACCGTCGTCGACGAATATGACGACGCCACGGTCGAAAGCAAGCAGCTCGACTACACCTGGGAAGAAAGCGATTATGCCCTGTTCCCCGTGTGGATGCTCTCTACCTCGTGGAACGGCAAGGGTTATCTGTTTGCCATGAACGGCCAGACCGGTCGCATGGTCGGCGAGCTCCCCTGTTCCAAGCCCAAGCTCGCCATTGCCTCGGTGCTGTTCTTTGTGATCGGATTTGCCCTCTCCCAGATCCTCTTCATGGGTGAGAACGCCTTCGATCCAGACTACCTCACCTTTGATGTCGAGGGCATCCTCATCAACATCGTCGCGCCGCTGATCATCGTAATCATCGCGGACGTACTGCTGGTAGGCCAGCTCAAGACAGCCAACGAGGCCACCCACGCCGATGAGTATTGTGGCGAGCTCGACCTGACCGAGAAGCACGACACTTTCAGCCACACCGAGACCACCGTTGTCATGAAAGACAACAAGGACGATTAGCCATTCTGACCAATACCACCCGGCCTTTGACGAGAAAGGAAGATCACCATGGGACTCTTGAAAGCTGGATTGGGTGCTGCCGGCGGCGTCATGGCCGACCAGTGGAAGGAATTTATCTACTGCGAATCGATGCCCGCTGACGTCTTGGCCTGCAAGGGCAGCAAGCGCACCGGCGGCCGCAGCTCCAACACGCGTGGCGAGGACAACGTCATCTCAAACGGCTCCGTCATCGCCGTCAACGACGGCCAGGGCATGCTCGTGGTGCAAAACGGCAAGATCATCGAGGTGGCGCTGGAGCCCGGCGAGTTCGTCTTTGACACCGGCAGCGAGCCGAGCGTCTTTAGCGGCAATCTGGGCGACTCCATCAAGGAGACCTTCGCCAATATCGGCAGCCGCTTTACCTTTGGCGGCGACGCGGGCAAGGACCAGCGCGTCTACTTTATCAACACCAAGGAGATCATCGGCAACAAGTACGGCACCGCCTCTCCCGTGCCCTTCCGCGTAGTCGACAACAATATCGGTCTGGACGTCGACATCTCTGTGCGCTGCAACGGCGAGTATTCGTACCGCATCACCAACCCGCTGCTGTTCTACACCAATGTGTGCGGCAACGTGACCGATAGCTACACGCGCGACAAGATCGACAGCCAGCTTAAGTCCGAGCTGCTCACCGCCCTGCAGCCCGCCTTCGCCAAGATCTCGGAGATGGGCATCCGCTACAGCGCCATCCCCGGCCACACCACCGAGCTCGCCCGCGCGCTCAACGAGGTCCTCTCTGCCGACTGGCGTGACCTGCGCGGTGTCGAGATCGTGAGCTTTGGCGTCAACTCCATCGCCGCTTCGCAAGAGGACGAGCAGATGATCAAGGACCTGCAGAAAGCCGCAGTCATGCGCGATCCCACCATGGCGGCAGCCAACATTGCCAGCGCCCAGAGCGACGCAATGCGCGCGGCAGCCGCCAATCCCAACGGCGCGATGGCAGGCTTTATGGGCATGGGCATGGCAGGTGGCATGGGCGGCATGAACGCCAGCCAGCTGTTCGCCGCCGGCCAGGCACAGCAGCAGGCCGCCCCGCAGCCGGCTCCGGCACCCGCCCCCGCACCGGCTCCTGCCGCTGCCCCCGCGGCCGGCACATGGACCTGCAGCTGCGGCGCCACCAACACCGGCAAGTTCTGCTCCGAGTGTGGCAGTCCCGCACCCGCCCCGGCACCGGCCAAGTGGTTCTGCCCCAACTGCGGCAGCGAAAACGGCGGCAAGTTCTGCAGCAACTGCGGAACGCCCAGGCCCTAGCCCCTCTATCTGGTAATTGGCGGGGGATCCGCCACCCCCGCATTTGCTTCTATGGGTTTCGTTCGATAAAGGAGGACACCATGAAGACAACGTTCAAAAAGTCCGTACTCGCATTTCTGACATGCGTCCTTGCGCTCGCCTTTGCCCTGACGGGCTGCAGCGGCGGCGGCAAAGACCCCAAGGCCAACTTCGTCGGCAGCTGGGAACTCTCGGGTGGAACCCTGGAGGGCGAAGAACTGACCGATGAGTACATGAAGATGCTCGAGGATTGGGGTGTGCACTGCGTCCTGATTCTCGATGAGGACGGTACAGGTGCCCTCGACCTGTTCCTTGAAGTCGTCGACCTTAAATGGGAGGCAAAGGACGCCACCACCGTAACCATCACCGCCGAAGACGAGTCGCATGACATGAAGCTCAAGGACGGCAAGCTCATCCTCGAAGAGGATGACGGCAATCTTGTCTTTACCAAGTCCGACAAGGACCTGTCCGGCACGGTGAAGAAGGATCGCGAGGCGGCCGAGAAGGAAGAAGAGATCGACGAGGCCGTCGAAGACGACGACGTCCAGAAGATTGAAATCTCCCCCGCCGTCACCGTTGCCGATGACGACCTGTGCACCATCACCATCACCGAGAAGTTCAAGGACGAGTGGGGCGACATCGGTTTTGTCGTCAACATCACCAACAAGAGCGACAAGGACCTGACCTTCTACGCCCCCAGCGGCAAGACCAACGTCAACGGCACCATGAAGGAACCCTGGTTCTCGGCTCACCTGATGCCCGGCACCAACGCCACCGAGGAATTCACGTTCTCGAGCGGCGAGCTTGACAGCCTTGACGACCTGGTCAACACGACCATCGGCATCGACGCCTACCTGACCGATTCCTACGAGGACGTCGCCTCCTACAGCGCAACCATCGCGTAGCGGTAGACCACGACAGCCGCGGATTGGCGGACACATCCGCGCACACCAGACGGGGCCGCAGGAGATGATCCTGCGGCCCCGTCGCTTTTATGCCGATGCGCAACGAGCGCTAGCGCTCTATGTTGGGAACGATGCTGCCCTCGGTCACCGCATGTACGGCCAGACGCATGATGTTGTCGTAGCCGGTCTTGTTGAGGATCTCCGAGATGCGGCGCTTGATGGTGCCCTCGCTCATAAACAGCTCGGCCGCAATCTCGCGGCGGCTTTTACCCTCGCAGGCAAGGCGCAAGATCGACAGCTCGACATCGTCGAGGGCCGCCGTGCCCGAGAAGATGCTCTCGGGCGGCTTGGGAAACGTGCAGTAACCCGCCAGCGTGGAGCGCATCACGGCGAACAGCTCGTCGATACCGACGTTCTTGTACACAAAGCTATCGACGCCCGCCTCGCGGGCCTGATCGACAAAGGTGATCTCGGGCATGCCTGTCATGATAATGATGCGACACTCGGGCAGCTGCTCCTTGATGCGTGCCGCCGCCACGATGCCGTTTGAATCGTGTTCGGTGCACACGTCCATCAGTATCATGTCCGGGCGCTCCTTGAGCACAACGTCCAAGGCATCCGAGGCGTCGGCGATCGCGGCGATAACGGTCATATCGGGCTGGTCGCCAACGGAGCGCGCCAGGCTCTCGCGCAGGATGGCCTGATCTTCGACAATTAACACGCGGATCATGAGTTTCTCCTTTGGGAGGTGTCGTTGGCGTTAAGCGGAATGGACACCGTAAGCGTAAAGGGCGGGGCGGCGTGGACCTCTAGGCTGCCACCCAGATCTTGCGCGACATGCCTCATACCTGGGATACCCGTTCCCTCGCGATACGATACGGGGGCCGAGGACCCGTCGTTAGAAATCGTCATGTGCGCGACGGCGTCAGCATCCGTCCTCTCCTGCCACAAGCGCACATGGACCCGATGCGCCTGCGCATGCTTGGTGGCGTTGGTCGAGGCCTCGCGGATAATCTGCAAAAAGGCGGCGGCGACACGCACGTCGCTTGGCAGCTCGCCCTCAACATCGATCTGCACGCTCACCAGGCCAAAAGCATGGACGATATCGCCCAGTTGCTCTGCCGGTTCGGTGTCGCCCCCGCTGCGCAGATCGGCAGCGATTGAGCGCAGCAGCGGGTCGATCTGCTCGAGCGACTCGTCGTCCAAGCGCCCCTCCTCCAAATAGCGATGGAGGATGGACAGGCGCTGGCCGATCACATCGTGCACGCGGGAACGCATGCGCAGGTAGGCCGCATTGTCGGCAACCTTTTTGACTTCTTCGATCTGGGCCTGGAGCTCTTGGCCCGCAAGCTCAAGCAGGTGGTTGGCCTGCGCCAGGCGGTCATGCGCATGCGCATACTCTGTCACATCCAGACCGATTATGCGCTCGAACGAACGGCCCGAGACCATAACGCCATCGCACACAAACAGGCGAATCTCGGCGGGAGAAACCTCGACCACCGCACGCGCCTCACCAAAGCGGTCCAGGTTGATCCGCACGCTGTTCTTACCGCCTCCGGGCATTTGCATGCTGAGCTTGCGCAGGTCGTTCCATGTACCGCTCATATCGCCTAGGTCGGTGGGCATATGAAGCTCCACCAGGTTTTTGCGCATGCAGCGGTTCATGAGCAGTGGACGGCCCCTCGAGTCCAGATACAGGATGCCCACGGGAATCACGTTGATGGTTTCGATCGTCGAGAACGCGGTGATATCCTCCTGGCGGTTACGGACGTCCATCAAGAGCGCCGCGACGGAACGGAACAGGAAGAACGCTCCCTCTGCGATAAGGACAACGGCCCACACCGAGCCCATGGCAAAAACCACCGGCGGTGTCACGGCGCCAACAAGCAGCAGCTCGGCCAGCATGACAGGGCGACGATAGTGCACCATAAGGACCACGCCATAGGCAAAGATCGCGGCATTGAGCCACAGCACTCCGCCCATTGCCCTGGCGCAAACGTCAAGCGGCGCCACCAGATACGAGCCAGACGACGCGAATAAGATGAGCGCCGAAATCATCAGGTGAAGCACAAGGCTCGTCTCGTAGGCGCAAATCACCTTACGGTTATAGGACGAGCGGCGCGATGCGATGAGCGGGACGTGGATCATCTGCAGACACGCAGCCAGGGCAAAGATAACATCGAGCGCAACGATTTGGGGAAGGATGAACGAAATCTGCATCGTCACTCACCCGCCCTCGGCATCAAGACGATCATGCGCAGCTGGCCGGGCTCGCCCTCAAGGCGGTATGCCACGTTGCGCCCTTGCAGAGCGCTTTCGAGCTCTTGCGCAGCGGGCGTCTGCGAAAGATCTTCATCATCGTTGGAAAAAAGCGTGGCGCGCAGCTCGACACTGCACCGGTCATGGTCGCCCAAGTGATACATAAGCGCCGGATGGTCGGTGGTGTAGGCAAAAAACGCAAAGTCATACACGCAGTCGTACAGGGCGCTTACCGTACTGGCGTGCATCGGGCGCCGTATGGCGATAATCGAGGCGCAATCGACATCGATGGTGCGCAGGTCACTTGCGAGCTCGTTGGCGATGAGCTGAATGCGGTCGCGGTCAAAACCGCTCTCCCCGTGCTGTGCCAACGTGAGCGACCCCTTGCGTTTGCAATAGGCGACGAGCATCTTGGCGCGCTGCAGCATGCGGTAACGCTCGTGCGAAGATGCCTCATCGGTCAACGGCGGCAGCGAGCTCAACAGGTCGTACATCCCTTCGAGCGCACGGGCAAGCGCTTGGTCCACGTCTTGGACCAGTAAGGTCTCGGCCTCTTGGTCTGCCAGATGCGTCTTAAGGTCGTAGTCGGCGGCGAGCAGCTCGTTTTGGCGCTGCAGCTCCATGCGACGATGCGCCAGCTCGCGATTGAGCTCGTTGAGCTCCGACACGTCTTGGGCAAGCAGGGCCGATCCGCCCAGCAGTGGAAAGGCTCGGTACATCACATCGGGATCGGATGCCACGGCAAAGGCATGGGCATGCCCGTGTTCCTGGGCCCGCAGCTCTTCGCACACGCCCGCCGGCATTGGCTTTGACACCGGTGTGGCATAGACTTCCTGCAGGTCGCGCGTTAGAACTTTGAGGTCGAGCGGCAAGGTATCGAAGATGCCAGCAATGTCGTGATATGACGGAATGACACCGCAATCGAGACAGATTTCCATCGCCACCACGCACAAGACGCAATAGACGAGCGAGAAGTTGAGCCTCCATGCCCAGGGCACGCGCAGAGCATACGAGATGGCAAAGAACGCACCACCCAACAAAACAAGCGCCGCCGTGCCCGAGAAACGTTGGATGCGAAAGGACGAGGACCGGCCCACCAGGATAAAAAAGGCCACGAAGTTAAAGGCCGTCCACACTAAGACGGCGAAATAGCCCCAGCCGTACGTGTAATCGTTGCTCCAGGTGTCGCTTGCACGGTCAAAGTGGAATACCTGCCGGTGGAAATCGTTGGTGAGCACAAATCCGATAAGCAGGATAGCCACAATCCAAAGCGCAGCGCAGTAGCGGCGACCCAGGCGGTGTTGCTCCAGACCCGCAAGGCGCAGACCACACAACTGGTAGAGCAGCGGAATGAGCGTCATGGGCACGTAGTACAGGTACCACAGCACGGTGGCATAGAACGGTGTGAACGACTTGTATTTGAGGATGACCTCAATCATCCAGAGGGCGCAGATGGTGGCGACGGCAACAAGGCGGCGGCGCAACACATAGTCCAAACAGCGCAGATAGACCGATACACCCCAGATCGAAAATATAATTGCGGCGACAAGCAACGGGAGAGAGCTCGAGTGGACGAGCGCATCCACGACCTCTTCGGACACCTCGCTATAGGCGGGCACGGCGTTGGAAAGCTTGGGGTCGGAGGCAAACAGCGCCGGCAAGACTGCCAAAAGCATGAGGAACAGCACGGTGATGGCGCCGGCGATAGCAAAGACGCGGTGACGGTACACCTGATGTGTTATACCAACAAGGAATCGCGGCATGGCGAAGAGCCTGCCGCCCCTGGGATCCGCCACGGGTGCGGATCGGGCGGTCGCGTGGCCGATATGTCGCTCGCGGGTACCCATAGTGCCTTTAGTGTACCGACAGGCAGGCCCAAAAAGCGGGCCACATGTCCCAAAATCCGCCGACGGCAAAGGGTGTCCCCAGCTGCCACTCATTTAAGTGCGTCCCCAACGAGTGCAAATGACGAGAGTGGATAATCTCCCACTTTGAGCCCACAAACAAGCCAAAAACGGGAGATTATCCACTCTCATTCTGCGGGCACTCATTTAAGTACGTCCCCAATGAGTGCTTTCACTTCTTTTAACAAAACGCCCGGCGGGCATTAACTGCTCGCCGGGCGTTTTGGTTAGGAAACTCTGAAGTTGAGTGTCTCGGCTTCCTTAGGACAGATCCTCACCATTCGTTTCAATGACATGCTTGTACCAGTCGAAGCTCTTCTTTTTGGAACGCTTGAGGGTGCCGTTGCCCGCATCATCGCGGTCGACATAGATAAAGCCGTAGCGCTTGGACATCTCGCCCGTGCCGGCAGACACCAGGTCGATTGGGCCCCAGGTGGTGTAGCCCAGCAGGTCAACGCCGTCCTCGGTCACCGCATCGCGCATCGCGGCGATATGCTGGCGCAGGTAGTCGATACGGTAGTCGTCGTTGATGGAGCCATCCTCCTCGACAACATCCTTGGCGCCCAGGCCGTTCTCGACCACAAACAGCGGCTTCTGATAACGGTCGTACAGGTCGTTGAGGGTGATGCGGAAGCCCAGCGGATCGATGGCCCAGCCCCACTGGCTCTCCTGCAGGTAGGGGTTCTTGGCGCCGGCGAAGGCGTTGCCCTGGGTGCGCTCGACATCGGGGTTATCGGCACCGGCGGAGCAACGGGTGCTGTAATAGCTAAAGCTGATGAAGTCGACGGTGTTGGCGGCCAGGATCTCGCGGTCCTCATCCGTCATGCCCACATCGATGCCCAAACGCTCGAGCTTCTTGACGGCATAGGCCGGATAGTAGCCGCGGCTCTGAACGTCGACGAAGAAATAGTTGCTCTGGTTGTCAATCTGCGCCTGGCGCACATCGCCCGGACGGCAGCTGTAGGGGTAGTAGCTACCTGCGGCAAGCATGCAACCGATCTTGACCTCAGGGTCGATCTCGTGAGCGATCTTGGTTGCCCAAGCGCTGGCGACGAGCTCGTTGTGGGCGGCCAGGTACTCGACGGCCTCCTTGTTCTCGCCCTCCTCAAAGACCAGACCGGCACCCATAAACGGCAGGTGCAAGATCATATTGATCTCGTTGAAGGTAAGCCAGTACTTTACCAGGCCCTTGTAGCGGGTGAAGATCGTGGTCGCGAGGTTCTTGTAGAAGTCGATGAGCTTGCGGTTGCGCCAGCCGCCGTACTCCTTGATGAGGTGAATCGGGCAGTCGAAGTGCGTGATGGTCACGAGCGGCTCGATGCCGTGCGCCTGGCACTCGCGGAACACGTCCTCGTAGAAGGCCAGGCCGGCCTCGTTGGGCTCGGTCTCGTCACCGTTGGGGAAGATGCGGGTCCACGCCAGGCTCATGCGGAAGGTCTTAAAGCCCATCTCGGCAAAGAGGGCGATGTCCTCCTTGTAGTGGTGATAGTAATCGATGCCGGTCTGCGCGGGGTAGTAATAGCCGTCCTCGAAGTCGAGCATCTTGCGCTGGCCGGAGACCACCGCATAGCGCTCGGGGCCGTGCGGCGCCACGTCCACGTTGGCCAGGCCGCGGCCATCCACGTCGTAAGCGCCCTCGCACTGGTTGGCAGCCGTCGCGCCGCCCCACAGGAAGTCTTTACGGAAAGCCATGCATCAATCCTTTCACACGCTGTTTGTCGTGGTTTCAGTATCCCCGTAAGCAGCGCGCTACTCAACGGCAACGACGCAGGCCGACACTTCTTTTCGCACACGGCGGCCCGGCAGCCGCCCCTGCCTGACACTTTCTGATACCGCCGCCCCAAACCACCACAAAGGGGACAGGCACCTTTGTGGTGGTTGGGGACGGTTTGTCTCGATCTGTAACAGGTAGGCAGCCAAAACCGGGCTTGGTGTTACAGATCGAGATTTTCGGGCAGCCCCCCGCAGTTTGTCTAAATCTGTAACAGGTTGAGACGATTTAGCCCGCTAGATGTTACAAATCGAGACGGAAGATGCTAGTCACAGGCGATGTCGAGGTTCTTGCCGACGAGGCCCACGTAGCCGCCCTCGGCAGCCTTGGGACTATCTGCGTGGCAGAGAACCCACTTGTCGGCCTTCCAGTAGCAGTAGCTGTCACCGGCGGCAGGCATGTCGGCTGCGGCCTCGGGGCGCGGGCCATTGGTGCCCGCCGGCAGCGCCACCATCACCTGGAAGCCGCCGTCGTCGACCATGCAGGGCGTGTAGTGGAGCGTGGTGTTGAAGACTTCGACGACCGTACCCGCCGGCACGCGGAACGCCTTGACGCACGCGGTGTCGAGCTTGCCGCCCTCAATCTCCCAGCGATGCGCCACGAGCAGGATAAAGTCGCGGGCGCCCAGGTTAAACTCGCTGGCGCGGTGATACTCCAGGCAGTTGAGCTGCGTGTTGTGGCCGTTGCACCAGCCGAGCTGGAAGGGGCGGCCGCCAAACATGAGAAAGCCCAGTTTATCGGCACCCTTGACGCTCTCGAGCTCCGGCGCGCTTGCTACGTACTTGCTACCCTCGGGAATGGGCGTGGCAGAGAGCGCCTCGAGCACGGGCGACGTGAGCTCGGACGGAACGTCATCCCAAACGTTGCCATAGGATTTGAACTCGGGATCGTTGACAGAATAGATGTGCATGTTCGCTCCTGTTCGTAAATGTGACTATACGAACATTCTAGAACAAACATGAGCGATTTTGAACGCTCGTCCCGACCACTCAACAAAAAGGCGCCCCCGCATAAGCGAAGGCGCCCAATGCGCGCGCTTTGGGCGATAAAGCCCTTACGCCTGCTGGTAGTGCAGGTGCTTCTCGTCGATATTGGCCAGGTCGCGGTCGAGATAACGGCGCGCGAGCCAGTTTGCCATGGGGAGGTTCTGGTCCAGATAGTTACCGCACTCCTCGGGAGCGGCGCCGGGGATATCGCCCTCAAAGCCCGCGACAAACTCGAACAGCTCGCGCACGAGCGGCAAGATCTCCTCGCTCGTCAGCTCACCAAAGACAACCAGGTAAAAGCCCGTGCGGCAGCCCATGGGGCCAAAGTAGACAATGCGGCTCGACCACTCGGCATGATTGCGGAGGAACGTGGCACCCAGATGCTCGATGGTGTGGCACTCCGCCGTGTTCATAACTGGCTCCTTGTTGGGCGTGGTCAGGCGCAGGTCAAAGGTGGTGACGGCGGCGCCGGTCGCCGGATCGTGGTCGATGCGGCTCACATACACGCCGGGCTCGAGCAGCAGATGGTCAACGGAAAAACTCGCGATGCGCTCCATGGCAGATCCTCTCGGTAGTCAATTTGGGACGGGGCTCTTTTAGCTGGTTCGAATGATCGCACCAATCATACCAGTCAAAAAAGCCCCATCCCAAATGAGCTGCCCGGGAATAGCCTGCGGGCGCCGCGCAGCCGCCTAGGCAGTGTAGGCAATGGTCGCGTCGACGGCGTGACGCCAGCCGGCGATCTTTTTGGCTCGTTCGTCGGCGGACATGGCAGGCTCCACGATGCCGCGAGCGCCGTAGACGTCAACGACGTCGCGCGTGTACATGCCCAGCGCAATGCCGCAGGCCCAGGCCGCACCCAGACCGCTCATCTCGTCGTTGCTCGCGATGCGGATGGGCGAGCCAACCAAGTCGCTCTCAAACTGCATCAGGTACGCGTCGCGCGTGGGGCCGCCGTCAACACGAAGCTCGGCCAGTGCCGCGCCCGAATCCTCGACCATCGCATCAATCACGTCAAAGATTTGATAGGCGATCGACTCGTCGGCGGCCTTTACGAACTCCGCACGGCCCGTGGTGCGCGTCATGCCAAAGACGCAGGCCTCGGCGTCACTCGCCCAGTGCGGCGCGCCCAAACCGGTAAACGCCGGCACAAAGTAGACGCGACTCGCCGGATTGGCGGCGTAGCACAGGTCGGTAACTTCCTCGGGGTTATTGATGAGCTCAAGATCGTCGCGCAGCCACGTCTTGACGGCGCCGGCGTAGCTCACGTTGCCCTCGAGAACATACTCGGTCACACCGTCCATACGCCATGCGAGCGAGCTCGAAAGCCCATGCGAGCTGGCGACGAACTCGTCGCCGACGTTCATCATGACCGAGCTTCCGGTGCCATAGGTCGCCTTGGCCATGCCGCGGCTATGGCAGCCCTGGGCAAACAAGGCGGCATGGCTGTCGCCGAGCACGCCGTGAATGGGCACGGGCGCCGGCAAAAAGCCGCCCAGGTCCGTTGTACCGAACAGGCCATCGGAATCGGTCACCTGCGGCAGGCACGCCGGATTGACACCAAAGGCCTCGCACACAGGCTCGCTCCAGCAGCCACGGCGCAGGTCAAAAAGCTGCGTGCGGCTGGCATTGGACCAGTCGCAGCGGAACTCCACGCCGCCCGTGAGCGTCCAGACCACCCAGGCATCGATGGTGCCCAGGCACAGTTCGCCTGCCGCCGCGGCCTCGGCAGCCGCGGGAACGTTCGCGAGGATCCAAGTCATCTTGCCCGCCGGGTAGTAGGGCGAGAGCACCAGACCCGTCGTGTCACGCACCAGCTCGGCCACGCCTTCGCGCGCAGCCAGCTCGTCGCACAGCTCGCGGGCGCGGGCGCACTGCCACACCACGGCATCGCACAGCGGCTCGCCCGTCGTGCGGCTCCAGGCAACGGTGGTCTCGCGCTGGTTGGAAATGCCAACGCCGGCGACGTCGGCCGGATCGACCCCGGTCTCCTCCACCACGGTGCGTGCCACAGCCAGCACGTTGGCGGCGATCTCGGCCGGGTCATGGCTCACCCAGCCGGCCTCGTTGACAATCTGGCGATGCGAGCGATCGGCACGATGAATCAAATGGCCGCCCTCGTCCACCAGCAGCGCCTTGGTGCCCTGCGTGGATTGATCGATTCCGATGATGTATTTGCTCATGTACTCTCCTGTCTCCCCCGTCGATTCAAAAACTACAACCCGACGGACAAGGAGCGAGCGGCCGACCGGCTCATGAGAGCGCAGCCGGCCTGCTCTGAATTCAACCTAAAAGGATTGGTGCAAACCTGTCCCCGATGCACCAATTACTCTGCGGGAAGGAACTCGGCGACGGTCTTGGCAATGCCTTCGCCGGTGAGGCCGTAGTGCGCAAAGACCTCGGGGCTCGTGCCGGTGATGACCGGCGCGTCGGGCAGGCTCAGGCACTTGACCGGACGCGGGCAATGCTCGCCCACCACCTGCGCGACCATAGAGCCCAGGCCGCCGAAGGGGCTGTGCTCCTCGACCGTCACGACGGCGCGCGTGGCACCGGCAGCCTCGATCACGGCCTCGGCGTCGAGCGGCTTGACGCAGTACATGTCGAGCACCGTTGCCGAAATGCCCTGCTCGGCCAGCAGGTCGGCGGCATCCACGGCGTGGCGGACCATCTCACCGGTGGCGACGAGCGTCACATCGTTGCCGCGGCGAACCCAGGTGGCACGGTCCATCTGGAACGGACACTCGTCCTCGGTATACACGTCCTCGACCGGGTTGCGCCCCACGCGGATGTAGGCCGGCTTGTTATCGTTGACCAGGGCGCGCACGAGTTCGGCGGTCTGGAAGCGGTCGCTCGGCAGATACACGCGCATGTTGGGAATCGCGCTCATGGCGGCAATATCCTGCGCAGAGTGGTGGCTCATACCTAAGGCGCCGTAGGACACGCCGCCCGAGATGCCGATGAGCTTAACATTGGTGTTGGAGTACGAGACGTCGACCTTGCACTGCTCATACGAGCGCGTGGTCACAAAGGACGCCGGCGAGGCGGCCCAGGCCTTCTTGCCGCACGAAGCCATGCCGGCGGCGATGCTCACCAGGTCCTGCTCGGCAATGCCGACCTCGACGGACTGCTGGGGATACCGATCGAAGAACGGCGTGAGCGACGCGGAGCCGCGGGAGTCGGAGCACAGGACGACGATGTCCTTATCGGTCTTCGCGGCCTCGAGCAGCGTGTCGCAGATAACCTTGCGATTGGCGATCTTGTTAGCCATTGATGGCCTCCTTATGGGCAGCGAAATCGGCGATGATCTGGGCATATTCCTCATCGTTGGGCAGGTGATGATGCCAGGAGGCCTTGTCCTCCATAACGGGCGAGCCATAGCCCTTCACCGTGTTGAGGATGATGACCGTGGGCTTACCCTTGGTCTCGGCGGCCAGCGTCAGCGCGGCGTCGATGGCCTGGACGTCGTTGCCCGGAATGGAGAGCACGTTCCAGCCGAAGGCGGCCCAGCGCTCCTCCTGCGAGTCCTGCTTCATGACGTCCTCGGTGCTGCCGCTAATCTGCAGGCGGTTGCGGTCCACGAGCGCGCACAGATTATCGAGCTGGTAGTTGCCGCCGCTCATGGCGCCCTCCCAGACCGAGCCCTCGGCAAGCTCGCCGTCACCCATGATGGTGTAGACGCGGTAGTCGCGGCCGTCCATCTTGCCGGCAAGCGCCATGCCCACGGCCACGGGCAGGCCATGGCCCAGCGAACCGGAGTTCATCTCGATGCCCTTGAGCTTGTTGTTGGGGTGACCGATGTAGGGGCTGCCGAACTTGGAGAAGCGGGCCTTGACGTCGTCGAGGTCCAGATAGCCCTCGTGGCAGAGCACCGCGTAGTAGGCCTCCATGGCGTGGCCCTTAGAGAGCACGAAGCGGTCGCGACCGGGATCGTCGACGGTCTCGGGCGAAATGTTGAGGTGGTTGGCGTAGAGGGTCATGAGGGCGTCGATCACCGACATGTCGCCGCCGATGTGGCCGCCGGCGCCAGCCATGATGATATCGACGCAATCGCGGCGAAGGTCCCAACGCAGGGACTCAAGCTCTTCGATAGTTGCCATTTCTACTCTCCTCGCAGGTAGGCTTTGACGTCTTCTTCAATCGGGTCGTACAGGTCGGGGGCAATGCCGATGTACTTGCACGCCTCGTAGAGCACCGGCACCACGTTGGCGTGAATGGCGACGCAGTGGTGGATGTAGGGGCCCTCGACGATCTTGGCCTCGAGGCGCTTGAGATTGTCGACCTCGACCCACAGGTAGGTGCCCATGCCGGCCGGGCCGTCGATGCCGCGGGCGTTGCCCAGCAGCAGCGAGTACTCGCCGTTGTCGCCGTCAAAGCGGGCAAGGGTGAGGTCGCCGTGCTTGGCCTCGGCCGTCAGCGCGCCGGGGTGATCGAAGGCCAGCGGGTAGGTGAGCTTAGGCTTGACGGCCGCACAGCTGCAGGGCCAGGGGCCGCAGTGCTGCAGCAGCTCGCCGTTCTCGTTATCGGGATGGCGCACGGTCCAGTCGGCGAACATGCCGCGGTGACGGCCCAGGTCGGCCGCCTCGACCATCAGCGCGGTGATGGCGCCGTGGATATCGGTCTCGCACACGACGGGGATACCCATCTCGTTGAGGATGGCGTTGGCGGCGCAGGGCATAATGCCCAGCTCGTCCTGCAGGGCGTTCCAGCACTGGATGGCGCCGGCGTTGCAACCGTACTTCTCGACCAGGCGCTTCATGGCGATGGCGAGCCCTGCGACCGCGGGGACCTTGTCCTCGGGGATGCAGATCTCAAAGCTGTCGGTGATGTGGGCGAGCATGGCGTTCATGGCCTGCTCGTCGGCCTGGGCGTCGCGCACGGCCTGGACAAGCTCGGTCATGGGGATGGGCGAAAGCTGGATGTTGAACTTCTCGAGCAGCTCGCCCTCGTTGCACATGGTCGACCAGAAGTCGAACGGACGGGTGGCCATCTGCAGAATACGGGTGTGCTTGAAGGTCTTGACCACGTTGCACACGGCCAAAAAGTCCCAGACGCCGCGCTCGAACTCGGGATCGGTCAGGCGGCAGTTAGTCATGTAGGTGAAGGGAACCTGGAAGCGGCGCAGGACCTTGCCGGTGGCGAACAGGCCGCACTGGCTATCGCGCAGGCGGGTGCCGTCGGGCTCGGGGCGCTCGTCGCGCGGGCCCCACAGCAGCACGGGCAGACCGAGCTCGCGGGCAAGGCGGGCGCAGACGTACTCGGTACCAAAGTTGGCGTGGCAGAGCATGATGCCGTCGACGCCCTCGGCGCGGAACTTCTCGATGATAGGCGCGATATGGCTGTCGTCGAACAGCAGGCCCTCGTCGTTGATGTCGTCGATATCCACGATGTCGACGCCGATCTCGCGCAGGCGATCAGCCGTAAGGCCGCGATACTTGATCGCGTCCGGCGCGCTAAAGATGCTGCGGCGCGTGGGCACGAAACCGAGCTTGATCTTATCCATGTACGTCCTCCCCTAATCACATGTTCAGTAAACAGACGCATGTTTCGTTTTGTTCTGTTTACTAAATGTTTTACTCTTTTGTTTAGTAGTTTAGCGCGAAAGTCCCGTAAACGGTAGAGAAATCAGCCTAAACGGTATGTAAACAATCTGAACATACAAGGGCAACAAAAAGAGGGCCCCGTAGGACCCTCTCTCTTGGTAGCGTCATATATGGTTGCCTTTGGCGGACTTTTCCGCTCTGAGGTCTGGCGCCGTTCTGCCTAGATTTCGCGCACGCTCTGGCGCTCGACAAAATAGGTCGATACGGCCGTTTTGCAGGTATAGCTCTTGGGATTGCGGATGTTGCCCACCAGGCGGCGCACCGCGATCTCGCCCACCTCGTGCTTGGGAACGTGCACCGTGGTGAGCGGCGGGTTGGAGAAGGCACCCAGAGATAGGTCGTCAAAGCCGATGATCGAGACATCGTCGGGCACACGTATGCCGTGCTCGTTGAGCGCGCGCATGGCACCCACGGCGAGCACGTCGTTCTCGGCAAAGAAAGCCGTCGGCAGGTCGTCGTGCGAGACGCTGTCGAGCCACACGCCCATGTCGCGATAGGCACCCTCGAGCGTGGTGCCCAACGTGACACGCCATGCCGGATTGGCCTCGAGGCCCGCGTCCTCAAGCGCTTGGCGATAGCCGCGCTCGCGATCCTTAAAGTTGCGAATACGAAGGTCGCCCGCCAGATAGCCGATCTGCTTGTGGCCTTTCTCGATAAGGTAGTCCACGGCGCGCAGCACCGAATCGGTGTTGGCAATGACCACGGCGTCGAAATACTGGCGATCGCTCCAGCCATCGAGCACAATCAGGTGGGCGGCGGCGTTAGCGAACAGGGCGTAGTCCTCCTCGCCCA
The DNA here is from genome assembly GCF_003436775.1 of Collinsella sp. TF11-5AC. Lineage (NCBI taxonomy): Bacteria > Bacillati > Actinomycetota > Coriobacteriia > Coriobacteriales > Coriobacteriaceae > Collinsella > Collinsella sp. TF11-5AC. The sequence continues at coordinate 34,095 of NZ_QSQO01000010.1, read as the reverse complement.
ACTCCGTACCCATTAGCACAATGGCGGCGGACGGATCGGCGATCAGGCCCTCGACCTGCGGGCGCACGGCGTCCAGGTCGCTAAAGTCGAGCGAGACAAAGCTCGTGCTCATGCCGTGGCGACGCGCCTGACGCTCCACGCCCTCAATAACCGCGGGATGGAAGGTGCTCTCGTCCAGGATGGCACCCGTCTTGCGCGCAAGCACGAACTGGATACTCTCGAGCTGCGTCGACTGCTGGTATCCGAGCGATTGTGCGCACTCCAGGATGACCTTGGCGGTCTCCTCGCTCACGCTGCGCTTGCGGTTGAGCGCGTTGGACACGGTCGCAGGCGAAAAACCGGTGATGCGGCTGATCTCGCGAACACTTGCTTTAGCCATTGTTCCCCCTAGTAACGGTCGCGGTCGAGCATCGTGGCCTGACCGCCCCGTGACTCGATAACTAAACGACCGCAAATTCAATCTAAACAGAATAGTAAATGTTTAATAGCTAGTTTAGCCTGTTGTCAAGCAAAGTGGTGCGACTATTCCCCCAACGGGCACATTTACTCGGTAGCTAAAAAAGCCCCGTCCCAAATTGACTACATGGGGCGGGGCGTGAAAAACATTTAGCCCAGGACGCGGGCCATACGCGCCTTGAACTCGGACAGAAAGCGCGGGGCGTCGACGGTCAGCGCCACGAGTGCGCTCTTGTCGGGATCGGCCACACGGCGCTCATCGCAGATGGTGCGGCCGCGATACTCGCCAAGCAGGTCGATGCGCAAGTTACAGCCGAGCGCGCCCACGAGCGTGGGGTCAATCGCCACGGCGACGGCAAGCGGATCGTGCAGCGCGCAGCCACCCAGGTAGGAGGCGTTCATCTCGTACGAGCCAATGTAGTGCTCCACCATGCTCGCAAACGCGCAACCGGCCATGGTGCCCGAGCCCGTCCAGCCGGCAATGTCGCGACGCGTGAGCACCACGCGATGCGTCACATCCAGCCCCACCATAGTGAGCTTGCGGCCCGAACGCAGCACGGCATCGGCCGCCTCGGGATCACTTGCCATGTTGGCCTCGGCGCCCGCGCTCACGTTTCCGGGCACGGTGAGCGCACCGCCCATCACGACCACGCGACCGATAGACATCATCGCCGCCGCATCGCGCTCCAGGGCAAGCGCCAGATTGGTGAGCGGGCCGGTCGCAACGTAGACCAGATTGGGACCATAGGTGCGCGCAGCATCAATCAGGTAATCGACCGCCGCGTTACCGTCGGCCGACGTCGCCCCCACCGGCTCGTACGGCGACGCGGGCACGCTCGCCCCGCCAATGCCGTTCTTGCCGTGAATGAGCGTGGTGGACGCCGGCGGTGTATAGGGCTCAGTCGCCTTAATGGGACGATCGGCGCCCAGGTACACCGGCACCTCGGGACGACCCAACAGGTCGAGCACCGCCAGGCAGTTGTGCGCCGATTGCTCGACGCGCACGTTGCCAAAGCACGTGGTGATGCCCACGAGCTCCACCTCGGGGCTCGCGATGGCATAGGCCAGCGCCATCGCATCGTCCACACCCATATCCAGATCAAGGATCAGCTTCTTGGTTGCCATTGTTCTACTCCGCTTCTCCGTCTTTATCGTTTAACCAAACCAATGTTCAACTTCGGCGCGCGTGGGAATCGATTGCTGAGCGCCCAGACGCGACACCGTCACCGCCGAGGCGCGAGCGCCCGCGACCATGCACTCAAAGAGCGGCAAACCCTCTAGACGAGCCGCCGCCAACGCGCCGATAAACGTATCGCCGGCCGCCGTGGTGTCGACCACCGACCTCGAAAGCGCCGGCATGCGCAGCAGCTCGCCGTCATCACCGAGCGTAACCGAGCCGGCACCGCCCAGCGTAATGACCGCGGCGCCAGCGCCTTTGCCGAGCAGAGCGTTGAGCGCTTCGACACAACTCGCGTCATCTGTGGGCAGAATGCCCGTCAGCGCCTGGCATTCGGTCTCGTTGGGGCAAACCAAGTCGACCGCAGGCCACACTCCCGCCGGTAGATCGCAGGCCGGCGCGGGGTTAAAGACCGTATAGAACCCCAGCTCGTGAGCGCAAACAAGCGCCTTGGCAGTCGCCACGAGGTCACATTCGCCCTGGGCGATAAAGACGCTTCCGGCAGCCGGGGCAATCTCTCTGGCGCCTCCGTCGAGCCCGTCGGCCACCAGGTGCCTCAGCGCACAGGCCACATCATCGCCTGTAAGCGCATGGTTGGCACCCGGCGACAGCACGATACGGTTGTCGCTCTCGCAGCGGATGATGGTCGCCGTGCCCGTCTCCACGTCGTCGCGCCGCGCCACGAACTCAACGCCCACGCCGGCATCCCGAAGTCCCGCCACCAGCGCATCGCCAAACGCATCGCGCCCGACCGCGCCGATCATGCACGTGCGCGCACCCATGCGCGCGGCGGCGACGGCCTGGTTAGCGCCCTTACCACCGGCATTGGTGATAAAACCGCTGCCACCGACGGTCTCGCCCGCGCGCGGCATGCGCTCGCACGCCACCGAAAGGTCCATGTTCATGCTGCCGAACACCGCAACAATGCCGTTGTCTGCCATGGAAACCTCCTCGTCTGCAGGCCTTACGCCCACCGTCGGCGTCGATCGTGCGCTCTCGCACCTCTATAACTTTAGTTCACTTTGATGTGAACGCACCCTTGAGGTTGCGCCAGCAGCAAGCATTCACAGGAGCAGGCAGCTACAATGAATACGTGCTGATTATTCTCGTCATTGGATGATGTTTTATGGAACAATTCTCGCAATCGGGCTCGCGCGGTCGACGCCGCACGGGCAACGAGCCGGCGCCGCACGAACGCGTGAAGGGCGAACGCCGTGCCAACGAGCCGCGACGCACCGCGAGCCCCCATCGCGCTTCTGCCAACAACGCGGGCCGCGCCAACACTCCCGCCGCGGAGCAGACGCCTGCTCGCCCCAAGTCCCGCTACATCCCTGCCCTTGACGGCCTGCGCACGCTTGCCGTCGTCGCAGTGGTGCTCTATCACCTCAACCTCACGTGGGCTCAGGGCGGCCTGCTTGGCGTCACGATCTTCTTTGTGCTTTCGGGCTATCTGATCACACGCCTGCTACTCAACGAAGTCGCTAAGACCGGCCGCATCGACCTCAAGAGCTTCTGGATCCGCCGCATCCGTCGCCTGGTCCCCGCCGTGGTGACCGTTGTGGTTGTAACCTGTGCGCTGTGCACCGTCTTCAACCACGTGATGCTCACCAAGATGCGTCCCGACATTCTGCCGTCGCTGCTGTTCTTTAACAACTGGTGGCAGATTATGCAGGACGTCTCGTACTTCAACGCCCTGGGCGACCCCTCGCCGCTTACGCACTTTTGGTCGCTCGCCATCGAGGAACAATTCTACCTGGTTTGGCCACCGCTGCTGTTTGCCATGGTGTCCATGCATGTGAGCAAACCCAACACGCGCCGTGTGGTCCTGGGACTCGCAACGGTATCCGCCCTTGCCATGATGGTGCTCTACAACCCTGCCGCCGACCCCAGCCGCGTGTACTACGGCACCGACACCCGCGTCTTCTCGCTGCTGCTGGGCGCCTGGATGGCCTTTATCCCCGATCGCGACCTGGCGCCGGTGCGTCTCGCTCATCGTTTGGGGCTCAATCGCCTGGCTGGCGCCGCCAAGCACGGCAAGAACGCCGAGGGCGAGCCTGGCGAGAAGGCCGACAACGCAGCCGAGACCGTCCCGGCACAGCCGAGCGCCCTCGTGCGCTTTTGGTCCTCGCCCGCATCCATCGATGTGCTGGGCGTCGTGGGTCTGGTTGGCCTTGCCGCCATGGTCGCGCTCACCAACGGCTACACCGCGTTCCAGTATCGCGGCGGCACGCTGCTATGCTCCATCCTCACGCTCATGGTCATCGCGGCCTGCGTGCAGCCCCAGGGAATGGTTGCCCGCGCACTGTCCGCCGAGCCGCTCGTGTGGGTTGGCAAGCGCTCGTACAGCATCTACCTGTGGCACTATCCGCTACTGTTGCTCATGAACCCGGTCGCCAACATCAACGATACGCCGTGGTGGCAGTACATTTTGCAGGTGTTGTTGGTGGTCGCCGTGGCCGAATGCTCATATCGCTTTATCGAAACGCCGTTTAGAAAGGGCGCCTTTGAGCGCACCGTATCCGAGTTCCGCGACGGCACCGCCACGCCCGCCAACTGGGCACGCGCGCACGTCCCTGTCTGCGCAACCTGCGCTGTCGTGTTGGTCGTTGCACTGGGCGGCCTGATCTTTGTGCCGGAGACCTCCGCACTGAGCGGTGAGGGCGCCGAAGTCCTCAACAAGGAAGCCAAAAACACCGCGCCCGCCGACCAACAGGCGGCCGACGACACCGACAAGGACAACGACGGCTTCCCCGATGGCTCCTACGATTTGCTTATGATCGGTGACTCCGTGTCGCTGCGCGCCGTTGATTCCTTTGACGGCGTGTTCCCGCACAGCCATATCGATGCCGAAAAGGGCCGCCAGTTTGATGCGGGCCGCGCGACATTTGAGGGCTATCTCCAACAGAACCTTGCCGGCAAGATCGTGGTCTTTGCGCTGGGCACCAACGGCTTGGTAACCGACGATCAGATCGACGCCATCATGGCCGATGCAGGAGATAAGCGTATTGTGGTGTTTGTGAACACACGCAGCCCGCAGCCGTGGGTTGGCTCTACCAACCAGGCCATCGCCAACGCTGCTACGCGCTACAAGAACGTGCGCGTTATCGACTGGTACGGATACAGTGCCAATCGCAACGACCTGTTCGATGGCGATGGCACGCACCTGTCGACCACTGGCGTGACTGAGTACCTCAACTTGATCAACGATGCAGTCAAGAAGGACCTGCCCGTGCATCCCGAGGATCACGTCAACGATCCGCAGCCGGCGGCCGTCAAGTCTGCCACCGACGCGCTCGTCAATGCGCTCGCTCTCAAGCCGCACAAGCTGGGCACCGACAAGTAACCTGCAGCGCAAACTTCCCACATCCGGAGGGGGTGCCTGCCACGGCAGGCACCCCCTCCGGCAGTTAGGGACGTTCCTTATATGCCGGCACCCAGGGACACTCCTGACACAGCCGAGGAACGCCCTCCTTGCGACCGAATTCTGGGCGCCTCGCCACCCCGAACGTTGTTTCCAAGCCCACACCCGCAGCAAACAACCCAAAATCACTCTTTTCGAGCCGACTCCAAGAGGTCGTGGACAAAAAGTGGCAAATATGAGTACTGTTACCATTTTAGTAGCAGGCAAAACCACCCAAAATGGCGCCCCTGCGGTAGCGCGCGACCCTTCCAGTTGACCAGAATGGCCGGCTTAGGACTTGGAGACCCGCTTTTAATAAACAGATTCTTAACTATGTTCATTATTTTCTTGGTCGTAAATGCTATCGGCAAGGCAACAGTACTCATATTTGGCATTTTTTGTCCACTGCCATATAACTAACGCCCTATAGCGGGCAAAAAACAGGCCGCAGTCCATCGCTGCGGCCTGTTTGGAGTCCAAAAGAGGCGCTAAGCGCTGTAACCCATCGCCTGCAGAACAAACATGACGACCGTCAGCACCGTAATCACACCGATAGTCGCCCAAGTGAGCACATTCCACACGCGGCCGTTGCGGTTAGTGCCCATAATGTGACGGTCAGCGGCAATAACTACCTGGAACACCAGAACCACGGGCAGCAGCACGCCATTGATGACCTGCGAGGTCATCATAATCTGGAACAGATCGACGCCGGGCATAAGCACCAGCACGGCAGAGATACCGATGATGGCCGTAATGATGCCGCGATAGACCGGGGCCTCGTCCCAGCTGCGGTCGGCACCGCGCTCCCAGCCAAATGCCTCGCAGATAGCGCTCGACGTAACGCCCGGCAGCACGCAGGCGGCCAAGAAGCTCGCCGCGACCAAGCCCGAGGCAAACAGTACCGTGGACCACTGACCCGCAATAGGCTCCAGCGCGCGGGCAGCATCGGCGGCATCGCTAATCTGAATACCCGCCGGGAACAACACCGTACCGGTCGTGATGATAATAAAGCCGGCAATGACATCGGCAGCAAGCGAGCCGCTCACGGTATCAATACGCTGCAGCACGATGTCGTCCTCGCCCGCGTTCTTATCGACCACGTTGTTCTGCGCCAAAAAGATCATCCACGGTGCGATGGTGGTACCGATCGTTGCGACCACGAGCGACACGTAGCTGGGGTCGTTTTGAATATTGGGGACGACCAAGTCGACCGCGACCTCGCCCCAGTTGGGGCCGGCCATAAACGCGGCGACGATGTAGGTCACGAACACGCAGCTTACCAGCAGCAAAATCTTCTCGATGCGCTGGAAACTACCCGACATGGTAAGCATCCATACCAGCAGCGCCACCAACGGCACCGAGATGCTCGCCGGCACGCCAAAGAGAGCAAGACCGCTGGCGATGCCCGCAAACTCCGAAATGGTCACAGCCGTGTTGGCGATCAACAGCGCCGCCATAGCAAGTACACTCTTGCGCACGCCAAAGCGCTCGCGAATGAGCGATGCCAGGCCCTTGCCCGTCACGCAGCCGCAACGCGCCGCGGTCTCCTGCGTCACGATGAGCAGCACAGTCATGACGGGAAGCATCCAGAGCATCTTGTAGCCATAGCTGGCGCCCGCACTGGAATACGTTGCAATGCCGCCGGCGTCATTGCCCGAAAGCGCCGCCAGCAGACCGGGGCCCATAGCGCCAAAGATGGCCGCGATGGTCAGCTTTTGCTTGGTACCCGACTTTTGCTTGGTATTTTGCACGCGACCACCTAACCCATGACTGACATGGCGAGCAGCACCGCGGCGATGCAATACGCCACACACGAAATCATGACGGCAATGACGTTCATGGCGGTGCCCGACGTGTTGAGGTCATGCTCGTCACGCCAGAACAGCACCATCAGGTAAATCACGGCGCTCATGTTGCCAACCAGGCAAATGATGGCAGCGATATTAAAACACCCGGTAAAGAGTTGCTCCTCAAACATGGGCGCATCGAGGAACGCAGCGGTGCGCACCAGCTGGGCGCACAGGTAGGTCACGAGTGACAGAATCAGGCCCATGCCCGTGCTCTGGAAGAAAAACCCCAGATACGGCTTGGGCTCGTCGTCGTGACCGTCATACTCCAGGAAGTAGTTCTTGACGAACGACACCATGCGCGAGGCCGCCAGCAGCACGAGCGGCATGGCGCACATGGGGAACACCACCAGATGCGCGGAGCCGAGCGCCGTTCCCAGCACGGTCGCTATAATGCACGACGCGATGCCCCATACAACAACCCAGTACTGGCGATGCACGAACCAGCTGAGCACATTCGTCGAGTCATCGGACGCGCTGTCGCCCGAGCCGACACCGGCGATCTGCAGGTCCTCCTGATGCTCCTCGGCGATAACGTCCATGGCGTCGTCGAAGGTCACGATACCCAGGATGTGGCGGTTCTCGTCGCAGACGGGGATGGCGACCAGGTCATACTTGGTCATCTCGTCCGTTACGTCTTCCTGGTCATCGTCGGGCGACACATAAACCAGATCGCGATAGGCCAGCTGGCCCAGCGTGGCGTCGCGATCGGCCACGATCAGCGTGCGCAGCGAAAGCACGCCAGTCAGCATGCCGCTCGGATCCTCGGTATAGACGTAGTAGACGCTCTCGAAGTCCTCGTCGAGCTCGCGAATCGCCTCGATGGCATCACCGACCGTTGCCGTTGCGGGCAGGGAGACAAACTCCGAGGTCATGATGCGGCCGGCGGTGTTGTCCTCATACCCCAGCAGGTTACGAATCGCCTTCTCCTCCTTGACGCCCATCAGGCGCAGGAGCTTCTCGGCCTTCTCGTAATCAAGCTCGTCGATCAGGTCGGCAGCGTCGTCCGGGTCCATCATGGCCAGCATCGACGATGCGTCGGTGTCGGACAGGCCCTCGAGCATCTCGGTCATAAGCTCGTCGTCATCGAACTCCGAGATGGCCTCGGCGGCCTGGGCAGTATCGAGCTGCGCAAACACCTGCGCACGCAGGCGCGGGTCGAGCTGCTCGATAATGTCGGCGATGTCGGCAGGGTGCAGCTCGCCGAGCGTCTTGTGCGACACCGAGAGTTGGATGTTTTTAGTCGAGCGGTCGAGCAGGTCCATGTAGGACCAAGCGATGATGTCCTCGCTGAGCGGCTTGCCCAGGTGCTTCATAAAGCCCTCGACGACGTGCTCGAGTGCGGGGCTGATCGCGCGCAGCAGACCGCGGGCACCGACCTCGGCACCCAACAGGCGCAGCTGGTTTTCGCCCGACATGGAAAACTTGATGTCGTTGACGCGCACGACCTTCATGCCCTGCGTGTCGACGATCTGCTTATTGAGCACGTCGCGCGCCAGCAGGAGCTCGGTCGGCTGCAGGTACGAGAAGCGAATATTGGTGGCAGACGTGTTGAGATACACGCCCGTCTCGTCGATACGGTCGACCCATTTGCGCCAGCTGATCATAAACGGCGTCTTGCCGGGGCCGCGGAACGCGAGCGACGTCACGTGCGGAAAAACTTCGCCGGTAGCAATGCCAAAATCGTTGACCACGCCGAGCTTTTCGCCGTCGACGTCCAAGACCGGCAATTTGAGCATCTCACTCAGATAATTCAATGGTGCTCCCCATCATTATTCCTCCGGACGCGGCCGCGCGTGCGGCGTCCGGGGGCTTCTGGATATGTATACGCATGCGCGGGCGGCACGCCGCTCGACGCTTACACCCCGTGCATGCGCAAAAAGCACCTGCATGGGGTCATCGACTGTATGGTCGAGGTTTGGATTTCACCTGTAACCTTTCTCTTGACCCTCATTAACCGCAGTAACTATAGCATCAGCATCGCCCTGCGGCATCGAATTTATGCGCTGCACATTGCAGGCATACCAAACGCTGACGTATCCGTGACATAGCCCTTGGGGACGTTCTTAAACGACTACCCAATGACTACTCTGTGGTGTCATCGTCCTCGGCAAGTTGGGGGAACACGGCGTCCTTGGGCATGGTGACCTTCGTCAGCGAGGTGAGCTTTTTGCTGAGCGATGTGTCCGTCTTGACCAGGTCGCTGAGCGTCACGATCTTGTATCCGTCGGCGACAAGACCGTCGATAATCTGCGGCAGCGCCTCGAGCGTCTGCTCGGCGCATTCGTCTCTATCGGTGAGCAGCACGATATTGCCCGGCGTCACCGAATCGAGCACCGTTGAGACCTGCTCGTCGGCACCGTTGAGCAGCCAGTCGCCCGAGTCAATATTCCACGAGACCACGGCGGAGACCAGGTCCATCGCATCAATCCAGTTTTGCTCGTCAAAGGCAGCGTAGGGAGCACGCAGCAGCATCGTCTTCACGCCGGTCGCCGACTTAATCGCATCGGTGCCTTTCGTGATCTGTTCGCGTACCGTCTCACGGTCCTGACCCTTGAGCGAATCGTCGCTGTAGCTGTTGGATCCGATCTCGCACCCGGCATCGACAATCGCCTTGGCCGTGGCAGGCGAGGCCTCGGCCGCATCGCCCGAAAGGAAGAACGTCGCGGTAACGCCCTTTTCCTTGAGCACCTGCAAGATCTGTTTGGTGGCGCCGCTCGGACCCTCGTCAAACGTCAGCGCCACGTACTTTTTGTTGCCCTTGGGCGCCACGCTGGCGCACGCAACGACGCAATCGGTGGCGGGCACAACCTCGCCGCGGTCCTGCGTCTTGCCCGACTGCTCACCAACCCACACCTCGGAGCGGCCCTGGACACCCCATGTCTGCACATACTCGATAGCGCCCGTGCCCTCGACCTTGAGCTTGGGCTCGATAACCGTAGCCTGAACCTCGTGCTTCTCGTAGGTGTTACGGCCATCCTTGACCGTCACCTTCTCGCCGCCCTCAAGTTCGCGGCTATCCCATTTGCCCTGTTTTATGCGCTTGCCGTCCACCTTAACCGACAGCTTTTCGCCGCCATGGCGCTTGAGCACGCTGTCATCGACGGCCAGCAGGTCGCCTGCGTCGTAGGTATCGGTCAACTCCTGGTCGTCGATGAGATTCTGCAGCGTAGAGCCCACGCGCACCGCGGTCTTTTGCCCGTTAAGTTCCACGTCCACGCTGCGGTTGACGTAGCCCACGACGGCAGCGATAAACAGCACGAGCGCACAGCCCACGGCAATGAGCGCATAGGGCAGACGGGACGGTCGGCGCGGCGAGCGCCCGTTGCCGATGCGCGCGCTGCGGTCGCTAAACCCGCGGCTATGGTTGAGGTACATCGCGCCGGGCTTACGGCGGCGACGGCGCTGACCGCTGGGCAGCTGCCCCAGGTCGCGGCGCGCCGTCGGACGCGCACCCGAACGCCCGTTTAAGTTGGATCCGTTTTGGCGCATGTGCCCTCCCCCATAAACACAGCAAGCCGGAGCAACAGGTCTCCGGCTTGCCTCCCATCATTTGGTACGTCGCTATTTTGTAGCTTTTGACGAGCCTCCGCTCGCCTTTTGGTATTCGTCCTTAAAGGCCTTGAACATGCCGCGCGTCTTGCCGAGCTGCTTGCCCAGTGCGCGACTGCCTTTGTCCACGGCGACCGATCCCTTGTCGTCGAGCACCTTGGCGCCCTTTTTGACCTTGTCGCCCACCACGACGCTGGCCTCGGCGGCCTTGGCGGCCGCACCGCCCGAATACCCAAGCGACTTGACCTCGTCCGAGACGACCATCGCGCCGTTCTCGTAGCCGCGTAGCATCGTCGGCGGCACCTGCGTGTCACCAACCAAAACACTCGAAGCAGCACCGGCGGTCACATAGAATGACTGCACGATGCCCGAACGTGGCTTGAACTCAACGTCCGAGCAATAGCCCACGACGTCGCCCGATTCCGTGCGCACGTCCATACCGACCCAGATGATGCAATCGTCCAGGTTGATGTCGAGGCGCTTGGCGGCGGCGGCATCGTACGTGTCCTTGACGTCATCGACCGCAATGGCGCCCTCGTAGACGCCAATGGCGTCGAGCGCTACGAATCGATCGGGACGCTCGATCATGCCCGCGATATCGGACTGGCGGACCATAAAGCCGACCACGCGCGTACCGCCCGGGGTAAAGACCGGAAAGTGAATCTTTCCGAGCTTTTTAGGGCTGCGCGGCGTGCCGTCCTTTTTGGTGCGCTTGTCCTCGGTAGGCTTGCGATAGATCTTGGCGCCGACAAAATCCCCGGCGCGCATTATGCCTCGGTCGAGGGCTCCGCAGCCTCGGCATCAGCCTCGACGGCGTTCTCGACCACGACGTCGGCGGCAGGCGTCACGTTGCCGCCCGAAATGGCGTCGTTGAGTTGCTCGCGCAGCTGGTCCATGCGCTCGCGGGCCAGGTCGACCTTGGCGCGCAGGTCGTCGGTCTTGGCGTCGACCATCGGGCCAAAGTCATTCACCGCAGCACGGGCCTCCTCGGCGCTGTGCTCGTAGGTGTCGCGCATATTGTCCCAGGCGTCATTGGCGATATCGGCAGCCATGGCGCGGGTCTCGGCGCCCGAGCGCGGGGCCAGAGCAACGCCGACAATAGCGCCGGCAGCGGCACCAAAAAGTGCGCCGGAGACAAAGCTGAAAGTCTTACCCATGATCATTCCTCTCCTGCGGGCACGTCGGTGCCCACCGTTTGAATGCTGTCCATTATACCCGCAGCGCATCGCTTGCCGCTCCGCTCATCTGCGTACGGCAAAGGCGCAGGTACGTGATGGTGATAAACGCGTAGGCCTACTCCTGGGGCATAGCCGGCATGGCCACCGTGGCACCCGGGTCCTCGCCGGCGCCGTCCACGAGCGGCAGGCCGCCCTCATGCGCAGGTCCTACCGGAACCGTCGCCGCACCGCCAAAGACGGCAGCGGAGGCCTCGTGGTTCTCGGCAACCGCGCCCTCGGTATCAATCGCCACCTGGGGCTCGTCGTCAAAGTTGGGGACGCCCTGGGGCTCGGTGGGAACGGGCTCGGCGGTCGCATCGGCAACGGGCTCGGCGTCGACCGGCACATCGCCCTCGTCAGCGCCCTCGTCCTCGGCAGCATCTTCGCCGTTCGCAGCGGCGACGGCCTCGTGAGGATCCTTGCCCTCGGCCTCGGCGCGCATGCCCAGCACCAGGTTGCGCAGGCCCGCGACCGTGCCTTCCACGTCGGGGGCAGGCTGGTCGGCGTGCAGGTACGCCCAGTCCATCATAAAGGTGGCCGACGACAGCGCACCGATGGCCAGTGCGTCGTCGGGGCACGAAAGCTCGACCTCAAAGACACGCTCGTCATGCTCGCTTACGCGCGTGCGGCCGCACGAGATGCTACCGGCAAGACCGGTCTCGTTCATGAGCTCGACCGTCACGTGCTCCAGCAGGTGGCAGAGCTCGGTCTGACCCATGCAGTCCTGGAACTCGCGGCCGGAATCGCCCAGGCACAGGTGCTTGGCAATCGCCGGCACCAGGTAGTACACGCGCGCCGTGGCCTCGATATCCTCCGAGGTCATGAGCGGCATGCCGGGGTTCACCAGCACGTGCGCGCAGATCTTGTCCTCGCTGACGGTGACCTTAAGGATGTTGAACAGGCCTGCCATAACTCTCCCCTACTCTTCCTTGTCCTACTCGTCGCCGTCGTGCGGATTCGCGGAACCCGCACCCGACGTCGTCGGCTCGTCTACCGAAGACTCGGAATCCTTCTTATCGGTTTCGGCCGGAGCGATCACGCGAATGAGCGAGATGCGCTGGCCACGCATCGACTGCACTTTAAACTTGTACCCCGCGACCTCAAACACCTCTCCGATGTCGGGCACCGAGTCGCAAAGCTCCAAAATCCAGCCGGCGATGGTCTCATAATCATCGCTTTCCTCAAGCGGCCAACCAAGCTCAATCGCGTCATCGCACGAAAAACGCCCATCAACGAGCCACTCGCGGCGCGAAAGGCGCGTGAGGTACTTGTTGTCGGGGTCGAACTCGTCCTCGATCTCGCCCACGATCTCCTCGACGATGTCCTCGATGGTGATGATGCCGGCCGTGCCGCCGTACTCATCCACGACGACCACGATCTGGTCGTGCGAGGTCTGCATCTCGGACAGCAGCGGCAGGATGTCCTTGGTGTCGGGCACAAAGGTGGCGTCGCGCAAAAAGCCGGCGATGGGCTGGTCGCCCTTGCCGTCGAGCGCGGGCTGGATCAGGTCCTTGATGTGCGCGATGCCCGCGACGTTGTCGGGATCCTCGTGATAGACGGGGATGCGGCTGAAGCCGGTCTGGCGCATGGTGGACAACACGTCGGCGACCGTCTCGTCGTCCTCGCACATGGTGGTGTCCACGCGCGGCACCATGACCTCGCGGGCAACGGTGTCGCCCAGGTCAAAGATCTCGTGGATCATGCGCTTTTCCTCGTCGAGCAGGTCGTCCTGCTCCGAGACCATGTACTTGATTTCTTCCTCCGAGACGTTCTGGCGGTCATCGGCGCTCTTGATGCGCAGGATGCGGGCCAGGCCGTCGGAGCAGGCACCGGTCAGCCACACGAGCGGGCGGGCGATCTTTTGGAACACGGAGAGCGGTCCCACGACCTGTTTGGATACGCCCTCGGCGTTAGCAAGGCCGATGCGCTTGGGCACGAGCTCGCCGATCACGATGGACACAAAGGCGACCGCGACGGTGATGATGACCGGCGCCAGGCCACGCGCGATGGCGGAAAGCGGCGCGATGCCAAAGCTCATGAGCCATGTGGCGAGCGGGTCGGACAGGCTCGTCGAGGCGACGGCGGACGAGGCGAAGCCCACGAGCGTGATGGCGACCTGAATGGTGGCGAGCAGCTGGTCGGAATCGGCGGCAAGCTGGACGGCGCGCTCGGCGCGCTTATCGCCCTCCTCGGCATCGTGTTCCAACACGGCGCGCTTAGCCGTGGTGAGAGCCATCTCGGACATGGAGAAGTAGCCGTTGATAAGCGTTAAAACGAGCGTGGTAATAAGGGAGATGGTTATGTCCATCGGGAGTTTCTCGAACCTCCAAGATTCGGGACGTTGGGTAGTAAGCGTAGGTGACGGATAGGGCAATTGCGCCGGTTGCCCGTGCGAGCGGGGCCGTGGGCGTGGTCGCTAGATTACGAAGAGGATCACCGCCATGAACTGGAAGATGCTGCCGGCGAGCACCCACAAGTGGAAAACACTGTGCAGATAGCGCACGTTTTTGGCGATATAGAACGGCACGCCCACGGTATAGCACACGCCGCCGACGGCGAGCAGGGCGAGTGCCACGGGGTTCAGCAGCGCCACGAGCTCGGGCAGCTTAAAGACGACGAGCCAGCCCATCAGCAGATAGACCAGGCCGCTTACCCAATGCGGCTGACGTTCGCGCAAAAAGCACTCGAGGGCGATCCCGACGATGGCGATGGCCCACACGGCAAAGAACAGCGCAGGGCCGCCGTCGTTTGCGAGCGTGATGAGGCAAAACGGGGTATAGCTGCCGGCTATGAGCAGGTAGATGCAGCTGTGGTCGATGATGCGAAACACGCGCTTGGCGCGCGCGGGCTGAATCGCGTGGTAGAGCGTGGAGGCTAGGTATTCGAGGATGATACTGACACCATAGACAATCGCCGCGGCCATGTGGGCCGGGCCTCCGCCGCGCAGGGCAGCGAATACGATCAGGAGCACCAGGCCCGCGATACCCAGCAGGCAGCCGACACCATGGGTGACGGAGTTCATGATCTCCTCGCCCACCGTGTAGTGTGGAACGGCCGCGGTCTTGGGTCGCGGCTTAGAACTGTCGCTCGAATCGGACATGCCGGTTACATCCTCCAATGTAAAGAGTTCTCAACACTATATCAAAGCGTCTGGGTACATGCGAAATTTGCACCATACGTGACCCTTTGTTTACCCATTCTTTGCCTGTTGACGCGTCAACGGCGAACATCCATAATGCGCTTGTTTTAAATGTTGATGTATTAACATGTTATAGGAGAATACCGCATGGCTCAAAACGCACATTCCCATCGAAAGCTCAAGATAGCCGGCATCGTTGCACTGGTGGTTGTCATTGCACTGCTCGGATTTGCCGGCAACTTTCTGTTTGACTTCGCGCTGAATCCCCGCGCGCCATACACCATGAAGATGATGCAGGACGGCAAGGACGACAAAGAAAGTGAGCAGCCGGATGCCGAGGGAACCGAGGCGCGGGCATGGTTTAAAGAGAACCGCGAGAGCAGCAGCCTCACCGCAGATGACGGAACCGAACTTGCCGCTTGGTATTTTGCCGCCCCAGAGAGCACGCACAATTACGCTATCTGCCTACACGGATACACCGATGAGCCCATCGGTATGGCCCGATACGCCAAACGATTCCATGACCGCGGCATGAACGTGCTCGCGCCTGCCGCCCGTGCCCACGAGCGCTCCGGCGGCGACTATATCGGCATGGGCTGGCCCGAGCGGCTCGATGTCGTCGCATGGATCGAGCGAATCGTTCAGGCTGACCCCGAGGCGCGCATCCTGGTCTTTGGCGAGTCGATGGGTGCGGCAACCGCCATGGACGTCGCGGGGGAATCTCTGCCCGCAAACGTGAAATGCATTATCGAGGACTGTGGTTATACGAGTGTTTGGGACGAGTTTTCTCTGCAGCTCAAGGATGTATTTGGGCTGCCCAGTTTTCCTTTGCTCGATGTGGCCAACCTGGTGTGCAACGTGCGCGCGGGCTACGACTTTCATAAGGCGAGCAGTGTGGAGCAACTCAAACACGCGACGGTTCCCATGCTGTTTATCCACGGCGACCAGGACACCTTTGTGCCGTACGACATGCTCGACCAAAACTACGACGCGTGCGCCAGCAAGGTCAAGCAAAAGCTCACCATCCATGGCGCCACCCACGCCAAGAGCGCGCAAGTTAACCCCGAGCTCTACTGGAACACGGTCGACGACTTCCTCGGAAAGAATTTTTAGGCAAAAAGCAACGTCCGGGGCTTTATCTGACCCCCTATTTTCGGAAGTATGCGGCGAAATCTGGAACTGCCGACCAGACCGCAGTTTTATCAACAATTTATCAGGGGTTTTGTTGCCAAAAAACGTCGTGTGCTCGGCGGTCTCGAAATTTGCCGCATACTTCCGAAAAGCCGCCCGTGGGCGCTGTGCTCACGGGCGGCTTTTGCTCGACTTGCGCCACAAAGGCGCTTGTTTTGTCCAATAGCTAGGCGCTATTTGACCTCGATGAGCTCGTACTTGCTCGTGCCCAGGCCGATCTTCTCGGCATGCGCGATGCACGCGCGCCAGTCGGTGTCGGGATGCGTGATGCAGAAGGGGTCGCGCGCCTGCTCGCCCTCCAAATGCTCGTGGTTATGCTCCATCTTGGCCGCGCTGTCGGTAAGCTCGGTGTTAGGCAGCGGCTCGGACGCCAGGACAGCGTCGGCGCAGGCCTGATCGATGGCGACCGGGTCGAAGCTCGCGAACATGCCGATATCGTTGACGATAGGCGCGTCATTCTCGGGATGGCAGTCGCAGTTGGGGCTGATGTCCATTGCGAGCGAAATATGGAAGCTGGGGCGATCCTGGACAATGGCCTTCGTATACTCGGCGATCTTGTAGTTGAGTACGTCGGCCGCGGCATCATAGTCGGGCTTGATGCAGTCCTGGTTGCACGCCGCAATGCAGCGTCCGCAGCCCACGCAGCGATCGTGGTCGATGGCAGCCACGTGAACCGTGCGGGTGCTGCCGTTGGCAAGCTCGCGCTCACGCGTACCGTCAAACGTGATGGCGCTGTGCGCGCAAATCTTCTCGCAGGCACGGCAACCCACGCAGTTGGTAGTATCGACGCTCGGCTTGCCGGCGGCATGCTGCTCCATCTTGCCGGCACGGCTGCCGCCGCCCATGCCCAGGTTCTTCATGGCGCCGCCAAAGCCCGCCTGCTCATGGCCCTTAAAGTGCGTAAGGCTGATCACAATGTCGGCATCCATGAGTGCCTGGCCGATCTTTGCCTCGCGCACATACTCACCACCCTCGACCGGGACGAGCGCCTCGTCGGTACCCTTGAGGCCGTCGGCGATGATGATCTGGCAACCCGTGGCATACGGGGTAAAGCCGTTCTGGTAGGCGGTGTCGATGTGCTCGAGCGCGTTTTTGCGACTGCCGACATAGAGCGTGTTGCAGTCGGTGAGGAAGGGCTTGCCGCCCAGCTCCTTCACGACATCCGCGACGGCGCGGGCGTAGTTGGGGCGCAAAAAGCTCAGATTGCCCAGCTCGCCAAAGTGAATCTTAATGGCGACGAACTTGTTCTCAAAGTCGATCTGCTCAATACCGGCGCGACGGATGAGGCGCTTGAGTTTGTCGAGCTGGCTCTCGCGAGCATGCGTGCGCAGGTTGGTGAAGTACACCTTTGCTGGTGCTGCGGGTGCAGTTGCGGTCATAGATATATCCCCTCGGTCTATATGGCGTTACAGACATAAGAGGATGGTACCCGTTGAAGTAGGGTCGAAGTCAAGCGCAACACCGAGTCGTTAGGCACTCATTGGGGACAGACTTAAATGACTGAAACCACTCATTGGGGACGGACTTAAATGAGTGCCTCCCTTCCGGCAGTTGGGGACAGTCCTTGCCAGCCCGGCCGGCGAGCCGGCGAATCGGCAAAGACTGTCCCCAATGGCTAGTCGTTTAAGAACGTCCCCGATGACTACTCTTGGACTTTGAGGGCCTCGGCCAGGCTGACGCGCTTGATAGAGCGCGTGTGTAGCAACGCCACGACCAGGTAGGTCGCAAAGCCAATGCCGACGCATGCCGCCATGGACCAGGTCGGCACGTAAATCTCGATATTGCCGTTATAGGCGAGCAGCATAGAGCGGAAGATGGCCGTGAGCGAGCCGATGATCACCGGCAGGCTCAGCACGAGCGACGCCGCCACGCACAGCGTGATCGAGCGGATGTACAGATGCGAGATCTCGCTATCTCGATAGCCAAAGACTTTCATATAGCTGATCGAACGGGCGCTGTGGTCGATCACGGCCTTGGTCAGCAGGTACATAAACAGCAGGAAGATAAACACCGCGAGCCCGACCATCATGCCGATCATTTTGCTCATCATGCCGATGAACTGGTCGCCCACGGCGCGCATGTCGTCGGGCGTGGTGTCGCCGGCAAAGTAGCGCGCGTCGAGGTCGAGCTTCTCGTCGCTCACATAGCCGTTAAAGTAGGCGGCATCGTTGTCGAACAGCTCGTTAAAGTCATCGATACTCATATAGATATTCATGTCCGACTTGGAGCCCCAGGCATAGTCCTTGCCCGCGTACTCAAGGGAATAATGCTCGCCCTCGTACTTATCGCTGAGTGTGACCTTCTGGCCCTCGCTCCAGCCAAACTTATCGAGCAGGCCGCCGCCAAAGACGACGTGTCCGTCGCCGATGTTGAGACCCTTCCAGTAGCGCGAGCTTGCCGAGATGCCGTAGACAGAAATTGTCTCCTCGCCGTTTCCGTCGCCGCGATCGTACTGCAGCTGGTAGACAGCGTATTTCTCGGCCTGTGCAATCTTGGTCGCACCGTTGTCGGTCGTGTTAACCGGGTGAATGTCATCGTTGTCGGTGTCGATCTTAGAGGCCTTGTCGATCAGGTCGATAGCCTCGTCGCGGTTGCAGCCGAGGGCATCGGCAAGATCGTCAAGGCGCGCGTAGAGCGCATCCTTCTTGTCCTGGACCTTGGCAAGCGCATCCTGCGCCGCGGCCAAGCTCTCGGCAGACGGAGATGCAGTCGCGGCATCGGTCGCCGCCTGCGCCGCATCGGCCGCGTCGTCAAGCTCGTCATCGGCATCCTGGGCGGCGGAAAGCAGCGCGCCGTCAACCGACTGCAAGCGCTCGAGTGCCGACCACTGCTCGCGCTCCTCGGCAGTGCCCTCGAGCTCCAGCGGAGCCTTAAGCGTGTACTGGTGCTCGGCGACCAGGCTCGTCTCGAGGTTGTCCGCGTAGTGCGTCATCGTGGGCAGAATCGCCAGGCCAAAGAGCAGCAGCAGCGAGGCAAACGCAATGCCCACGAAGAGCGTGGCGAAGTTGCCCAGGTTGCGCAGGAAGACGCGCAGGCGGAAGCGCGAGACAAAGCCCATGCGCTCCGGCAGCCGCAGACCGCGCTTGGTGCCCGATTTGCCGCTCGCCTCGTGACGAAGGAACTGCAACGGCGTCTTGCCCATCTTGCGAAGCAGGCCCACCAGCGTGATGAGAATGAGCGCGGCGGCGGGAACCACGGCACACTTCACGAAGATCTCCCAGCTCCAGTACACCTGGAAGGGCGGCAGGCTGTACGAGCCGTAGTAGAGACCGCGCATGGGCTCGGTAAAGAACGCAACGCCGAGTGCGGTGCCCAAAAGCGCCGCGACCACGCCCACGATGGCGGGAAGTGCCAGGTAGTGCAGCACGATCTCGCGGCGGCGATAGCCGCTGGCGAGCAGCGTGCCGATAATGGCGCTCTCCTCCTCGATGGTGGCGTCGGTGAGCACCACAAAGACAAACGCCATGATCACGATGATGATGTCGAGCAACGTCATCCACATCATGGAGTCGCCGTCCACGTCGTCGCGCGCATAGCCAATGCCCTGGTTGGAATCGGCATCGATCAGATCGTCCACGCGCGCATCGGCATCGGTCAGCGCCTCGACCATATCCTGCTCCGCATCGATGCGGTCCGCGGTGGGGAGGTCGCGATCGGTAAAGGTAAAGGAGTAGGTGTAGGCAGGCGCGCCGCCGGCGTCCTCAAGCGCGGCAAAGCCGGCGTCGGTGACCTCGGCCACGCCGTACGTGATGGTGTTCACCGTAAAGTCCGAATTGTCGAGGAACAACGCCTGGCTATCGGGCTGGGTCATGATGCCGCAGATGGTGTAGGTGCGGCCCTCAAGCTCGACCTTATCGCCCACGGCGAGGTCGTTGTTGGTGGCGAAGACACGGTCGATTGCCACTTCATCGTCCGTCTTGGGCTGCCTGCCTTCGCAGTAGGACGCAATGTCAACCTTGGTGCGATGCGCGTAGGTGCGCAGGGTGCGCTTGGTGCCGTCGTCGCCAGCCGCCTTTTTGATGATGACGTCGATAGAGAAGTTCTTGTAGAACGTAACGCCGCCGACGTCGCCGGCTGCATCCTCGGCGGCCTTGAGCTGGTCTTTGGTAGCCTCGAAGGAGGTAGTCACGCGGCCGTCCTCGATCGTGTATGCATCGCGCATGTCGTCAATGAGGCAGCCGATGGAATGCGCCGCGAGCAAAAAGCCCGAGGTAAGGGCGATGCTTCCGCACATAAGCAAAAAGATGCCCAGGTACTTGCCGATATTGCGACGCAGCTCGCGCGGGAGACGTTTTGCGAGAGGTGTCATGGCGCCGCCTACCAATCGAGCTCGGCGGCCGCGACGGGTGACTCATTGAGCTCATCCTCGACGATGCGCCCGTCGCGCAGGCGCAGCACGCGATTTGCCATGCGCGCGATGGCGGCATTGTGGGTGACAATGATGATGGTGCAGTCGTAGGTGCGGTTGACATCCTCCATGAGCTGCAAGATTTCCTTGGACGTCTTGTAGTCAAGCGCGCCCGTGGGCTCGTCGCACAGCAGCAGGCCTGGGTTTTTGACGAGTGCACGGCCGATGGCGCAGCGCTGCTGCTGGCCGCCCGAGACCTGGCGTGGGAACTTGTTGCGGTGCTCGTAGAGGCCCAGCGAACGCAGCAGGTCGTCGACATTGAGCGGGTTTTTGGACAGGTGCGCCGTGACCTCGATGTTTTCCTTGATGGTAAGGTCGGGCACCAGGTTGTAGAACTGGAAGACAAAGCCCAGCTCGCGGCGGCGGTACTCGCCCAGATCGGCAGGCTTGAGCGCGGTGAGGTCGCAGCCGTCCACCATGATGGAGCCGCCGTCGGCATCCTCCAGGCCGCCAATGAGGTTGAGAAAGGTCGACTTGCCCGAGCCCGAGGGTCCCAGCATGACGCAGATCTCGCCGCGGTTGATGGACGTGTCGATGCCATCGAGCACCGTCAGGCGCGCATCACCGTCGCCATAGTGTTTCTTGAGCCCTTTGACCTGGACATAGGCTTGCTTTGTCGCCATGTTATCCCCCGTTGTTAGCCTTCTGCTACTTTTCTAGGGTAATAGTAAACCTGGGCGAACTATTTTTAAGCGACGTGCGCGACTTTTTTCCAACCTACTCATTGGGGACAGACTTAAATGAGTGAAATCGCTCATTTAAGTCTGTCCCCAATGAGTGCCGGCAGGAAAGGAGCGTCCCCAAGTGCCGACATATTGGGACAGTCCCTGCCAGCCCTGCCGGCGAATCGGCAAAGACTGTCCCCAATGACTAGGTGGCTAGGCGTGGGATTTGTTGTGCGCGAGGGCTAGGCCTACGGCGGCGATGGCCGCGGCAAAGAGCACCGTGACGCCCAGATCGCAGGCGATGTCGCCCAGCACGGTGGACGTCAGGTCCGCGGCGAGCGCCTTGCCGATCGCGTCGTTCACCCAATACGTCGGCACAAAGTGCGCCACCGTCTGCACGGCCGAGCCCATGAGCGACAGTGGCATCCAGGCGCCGCCCAAAAACGTCATGAGCATGCCGAGCAGGTTGCCCACACCGTTGAGCAGCTCCTCGCGCGCGCCCAGGCTCGACAGCGTAAAGCCAACGGCCAGCGGCGTGCACGCCAGGGCAAACGTTGCCGCCAGCGCCAGGCACACGCGACCCACGCCGACCTCGGCAACCGCGCTGGCAAAGCCCACGACGCCCATCATGCTCGACACGAGCCAGATGCAGACGGTGAGCACGGCGGCGGCCGCGAACACAGCGAGCGAACGCTGGCGCTCAGAGACCGGGCTGGCATCCATGCGGCGCACGCGCTCGGGCTCGTTCATGCCCGAGAACACCAGTCCCACCGACACGATGACCGACGAGATGATCGCGTACGCGCCAAAGTTGAAGTACGACTCGAGCGTGGTAGCAGCAGTCGAGTCGACCTTGACCTGCTCGATCTGGACCTCCGCGCGCTTTGCGGCCGCGTGCTCGGCGGCCCTTGCGACGTCGCCGTTGGAGGCAGCGGGCTCTAGTGCGGCCGCAGCGCCCGCGAGCGAGATCCATCGCGAGGCCTCGGCAGACGAAAGCGCCGCCGCCATGGTGCCGGCACCGTAGGTCACATCGAGCTTGGGCAGGGACTCCCCCGCGCGGGCGGCTGCAACAAGATCGTCCTCAAACCCCTCCGGGATAAAGAACACGCAGTCGGCGCTGCCTTTGGCGCTGTTGCTCTTGGAGAGCGCGTCAGCAAGGTCGTATGTGTCGTCGCCGACGCCCGTGACCAGGTCAAAGCGTGAGCCCAGGTGCTTGGTAAGCGCCCGCGAAAGGTCGCTATCGTCGCGGTCGACCACGATCACGTTGGTGTCGTAGGGCTTGTACTCGGTAAGCTGCGACGAGTTCCAGCTCACCGAAGCCGCGATGAATACGCCCATGAGCGAGATGAACACCGTATAGATGAGCAGGTAGAACGGGTGCGCCAGCGCCATGCGAAGCGCGGTCTTAAAGGTGCTCATAGCGGCTCCTTCCAAAGATCAGCGTAGCGGCGGCGACAAACACCAGGGCCATCAGGACGAGCGCGCCGGCGCGAACAGCGAAGGGCCCCAGGTCCTCAAAGAAATACAGGCGATTGAACATGTCGCAGATGAGCTTGACGGGGTTGAGCCAGCACTCGACCGGACAAGCGCGGGCGACGTCGTCGGCAAGCGCCATCGCCGGCTCGCCGTAGAGGCCGGCGAACAGGGCGCACGTGGTGGCAAAGCCCGTGAGGATGCCCGACTTGGATGCCTTGCCGCCCTTAACGGGAAGCGTGCCCACAAAAAGCCCCAGGCCCGTGGCGGCAAGCGCGGATGCAGCCCCGCCCAGCAGGCACAACCCCTCTCGCCCGCCAAAGTCGACGCCCACGACCAGGCGCACGTAGCCGATCGCAACCGCCATCGATGCAAAGGAAACCAGCCACGAGCCGACAAAAATGCCGGCCAGCGACGCCGTCTTGGAAAGACCGCCCACGCAGCGGCGCGCGCCGAGGCCGGACAGATTGGGCTGCAAATCGACGACGCTCAAGGCGGCAAACTCGGCAGACATCATCGCGACCAGGCCAAAAAGCGCGTAATAGTAGATGACCGTGCCATCGGGCGTGGCACGAGTCAGGCTCACGCGGCGGGTTCCGCCCTCGAGCGACAGGGCGCGCGCAACCGCCGCCGGATCGGCGAGCGCCGCCGGGTTGTCCTGGGCAATCTGGGACATGAGCTCGGCATTTTGCGTATACGAGCTTGCCACCGTTTCAAGGATGCTGCGGTCGGTAAGCACCGACGAGGCGCGCGAGCTGTCGTAACTCGATAGCAGCGTGAGCCTGGGCGTGCCCGCGGCATCAACCGTATAGATGCCCGCGACCTCGCCGGCCTTGAGCGCTTTGCGCGCGGCAGCCAAGTCTTCGTACTCGCTCACATCGAGCAGCTGGTCGTCGCCTGCCTTGGCAAGCGAAGCTGCCACATCCTTAAAGGTCGAGGCATCCCAGGCCTCGTCCGCCACGACGGCAACCGGCACCGGGTCGACCGTGCCGTCGGAGCTGAGGTTCGCAAACATAAACATGAACATCGTGGAAAGCGCGATAGGAAAGAGAGCGCCCCAGACCCACGTGCTCGGCCGGCGCAGCAGCGTCTTGACCGTGGTGATGATGGTGTTGAACATGGCCGCCCCCTAGTCGCGCAGCTCGCGGCCGGTGATCTCGAGGAACACGTCGTTGAGGGTCGGCGGTTCGGAATAGATGCGGCCGAGCGGCACGTCATGCGAGCGCAGCGCATCGAGAATGTCCGTCAGGTTGTGCGGGCTCGCTTCGCACGAAAACGTGAGCTGTCCCGCCGTTGCCGAAAGGTCCAGAACGTGCGGCAGGCTTGCGACGGCACCGAGCGCCGCACTCGGAACCTCGCCGACCTCGATTACAATCTTCTCGCCCATCTGAATCATGCGCTTGAGCTCGTCGTTAGTGCCCTGCGCCAGCACGCGGCCGCCGTCCATGATCATAATGCGGCTGCAGATCTGCTCGACTTCCTCCATGTAATGGCTGGTATACACCACCGTGGCGCCCTCGTCGCGCAGGCGGCAGATGCCCTCCAGGATGGCGTTGCGGCTTTGCGGGTCGACCGCCACCGTGGGTTCGTCAAAAAAGATGAGCTCGGGCTTGTGCGCGATGCCGCAGGCAATGTTGAGACGACGCGTCAGGCCGCCCGAGAGCTTGCCGGGGCGGAACTTGGTAAAGTCGCCCAGGCCGACAAAGTCGATCGCCTCGTCCACCAGCGCGCGGCGGCGCTTGCGGTCGTTGACGTAGAGACTGCAGAAATAGTCGATGTTCTCGCGCACGGTGAGCTCGTCGAACACCGCCACCTGCTGCGGCACCACACCGATGCGGCGCTTGAGGTCGTAGCGGGCGGGCGTCATGCGCTCGCCGAACAGCTCGATGGTGCCCTTGTCGTAGGCGAGCAGCTGCAGGATGCAGTTGATGGACGTGGTCTTGCCCGAGCCGTTGGGGCCCAGCAGGCCAAAAATCTCGCCGGGGGCGATGTTCAGGTTAAAGTGGTCGAGCGCAATAAGATCGTCGTAGCGCTTGACGAGGTTTTCGACGTGGACGATGTCTGTCATGAGGCGGCCCTTCTGTTGCTTGCGGCCCGGTACGATTGCATCATCGCAGGAGCTGACGGCGCGCACCAGTGAGCTTTGTCACGAGTGCGGGGCGGTCGCGTAGCCTGCTGACGTGACCGCCCCGCCGCGTGGGAGGAATGTCACGCTTGCTTTGAGTGGCGCCTCCCCCGTGCGCGGCATCGCGTACAATACCCGTATGAACAGGCTATTCGACAAATCGATCGTGCTGGCGTGCTGCATCGCAGCCGCCACGGGCCTTGCTGTGGATGCTCGCCTGGTCGCGGCGTTTTGCCTTGGCGTTGTCATCGCCGCGCTGGCCGAGGTCGCGCAGGGAGAACGCGCCCGTCGCGCCAGCGAGGCCGGCAGCTACGCCTACGTCATCGCGGCTGTCTTCGTGCCGCCGTTTGTGCCGTTCGCACCTCTCGCCCTCTATGACATCGCGCGACGCGTGCGCCGTGAACGCATCTGGCCCGCGCTGGCAATTGGCTCCGTGTTTGCCTGCGCACTTGCCACGGACCTTCGCTGCGGCGCGCTCACCACCCGAACGCTGCTGCTAACCGCCATTCTTTCGGTCGCCGCCACGTTGCTGTCACTGCGCACCGCGCAGCTGGAGCGCGAACAGGAACGCATGCGCCGTACCCGCGACGAGCTGCAGGAACGAGCCCTCGCGCTCGAAGCGCGCAACCGCGATCTTGCCGACCGCCAGGACTACGAAGTCGAGCTCGCGACGCTCGCCGAACGCGCCCGCATCGCGCGCGAGATCCACGATAACGTCGGACACCAGCTCACGCGTGCCTCGCTACAAGCCGAAGCCCTGCGCGTGATCCACGCCGACGAGCCCGGCGTCGCCGCCGATTTCGCCGACGTCAAACGCACGGTTGACGAGGCGCTCCAACTTGTGCGTACTAGCGTCCATGCGCTCAACGACAACGCTGTCGACCTTTCCGTGCAGCTCGAACGCATTGTTGAAGGCGCGCGCTCGGACGGCGGCCCGCAGATTGAGCTTGAAGTTATGACCGAACATGCGCCCGCAAATGTCGCCAACTGCTTTGCGGCGGTCCTTCGCGAGGCGCTTTCCAACGCCATGCGCCACGCCCATGCCAATGCCGTTACCGTGCGGTGCATGGAGCATCCGTCGTTTTACCAGCTCATCGTTACCGATAATGGCGCGGACGCGACCCCGGCGAGCAGCAGCAACGTCGCAGAAGGCATGGGGCTCGGCTCCATGCGCGAGCGCGTCGAGGCGCTTGGCGGCACCTTCACCGCCGGTCCGCGCGCCGGTGCCGGCGGCTGGCGTGTGTTCGCCACCGTTCCCAAACAGCAAGGAGATGAGGGCCGATGAGGCTCATCGTTGTCGACGACGACCGCCTAGTGGTCGATTCGCTCAAGATTATCCTGGGCGCCCAAACGCAGATCGAGGTAGTGGGCACCGGAGCCGACGGCAACGACGCGGTGGCACTCTACGCCGAACTCGCACCCGATATCGCGCTGCTCGACATTCAGATGCCGGGGCGCGACGGCCTTTCGGCGGCGCGCGAGATCCTTGAGCACGACCCCGCGGCACGCGTGGTGTTTCTGACGACATTCTCGGATGACGAGTACATTGTGTCGGCGCTCAAGCTGGGCGCCCGCGGTTACCTGATCAAGACCGATGTCGCCGCCATTCCGCCAGCGTTGGCGCAGGTCATGGATGGCAAACGCGTGCTCGAGGGCAAGGCGATCGAAGATGTCGATTTTGATGGGGCGAACGCTGAGGCCGGTGCGACTCGCCGGCCCGCGGCCTTTGCCGGTCTGACCGACCGCGAGTTCGAAGTCGCCGAGCTCATCGCCCGCGGCCTCGATAACAAGGAGATTGCCGCCACGGCTTATATGGGAGAAGGCACGGTGCGCAACCACATCAGCTCGATCCTGGCCAAAATGGGCCTGCGCAACCGTACGCAAATCGCCATCGCCTACCTGCGAGGGTAATTACCCAACAACCGACCACCCCGGCAAAGTAAAATGGCTGCCACCGATTTAATGCCATTTCAAAACTATGTCGGTTTACTACGATGAATCGACCACCTTCGACCACGGCAAATTGCGCGCTTCCAAAACCGCAGGTAGAACGCTTGCAATATTTAGAAAAATGCAGTCATGGTCGGGAATGCCGAATTCATCGTAGTAAACCGACATAGTTTTATTCGCGACGGCCCTGCACGAGTGCCTCCGCAAACCTCGCGAGACCAAAATGATCCGTTTTCTTCCGCCCACGGAGATCGGCTGACGGCGCCCATCACGAAATCGGCCCATCTACTACGTTTGACCCGATACCCCTGACCATAGCCGCGTTTCATGAAAAACCGCAGGCGTTCTACCTGCGGTTTTCATTTCGCATTGCTTGCCGTGGTCGAGGGCTGCCGCCTAAACGTAGTAGATGGGCCCATTTCGTGGCAGACGAGTCACGCGATAGCCCTCGCGAGGCCAAAATAGTCCGTTTTCCTCCGTCCACGGGAGTTAAAGGGCTGTTACGGATATGCTGCCATTCCAAAACTACGCCGGATTACGGAGCTAAAGTCGGAGCCCTCATCCATACCCCCTATTTTTGAAAAACAACAGGCTATCTACCTGCGGGTTTGTTTTTGCGATTTTCTGTATGGTCGGAGGTTCGCTATCCAGTCCCGTAATACGGCATAGTTTTGTTCGCGGCGGCTCAACCGCGCGTTTGCACGCGGGGCCGGCGGGGCATTTTTGCCCCGCCGGCCCCTATTCCAGTTCTACTCCTGCGCTACTCCGGCTTAGTTTCTACCGTGGGAGTCTTGTCCGCCGCAACCGGAGTACGGGCGGTGTCCATGCTCAGGCAATGTTTGGGGCAGCTTTCGATGCACTCGCCGCACACCACGCAGGCGTACGGGTCAATCGACCAGGTACCGCCCTTGCGATCGACCGCGAGCGCGCCCGCCGGGCAACGCCGCGCGCACATGCCGCAGCAGATGCACACGTCCATGTCGTTGACGATATGCCCGCGCAAGCGCTCGGGCGCCGTCAGCTTCTCCTGCGGATAGCACACCGTTACCGGCTGCTTGACCATAGAACCCAAGGCCGTCTTGGCAAATGTCAGTAAACTCATGCCGCGCCTACCTTTCCGTGCAGCTAATGCAGGGGTCGATGGTCAGGATAATCATGGGCACGTTGGCAAGGAGCACACCCTGCAGCGCATGCGTCAGACCTGCCAGGTTCTGCGACGTCGGCGTGCGCACGCGGAAGCGGTCCAGGTTCTTAGTGCCGTTGCCGCGTACATAGTAGTACGCCTCGCCGCGCGGCTGCTCAATCACAACCTCGCCACGCGCGCCGTCGGTCGGCGTGAGCTTGGTGCGTCCACCGATGCCATCGTGCGGAATCTTGCCCACAAGCTCCTTGATAATGTCCATGGCCTGGGTGACCTCGGCACAACGCACCTGGCAGCGGGCATAGCAGTCGCCGTCGGTCGCCACGATGGGCTCAAACGCGGCCAGATCCGCATAGGCGCCGTCGCCGAGCATGCGCACGTCGTAATCCACGCCCGAGGCGCGGCCGAACGGACCGACCATCGATAGGTCCAGCGCGTCCTTCTTGCTAATCACGCCCACGCCATGCAGGCGCTCGCCGCAGCTGTCGTCGTCCAAAAACGTATGCACCAGGGCCTCGTAGTCGGGACGCATGGCATCGAGCGTCTGGACAATACCCGCCAGCTCGGAGTCCTCGATGTCGTGCTTAAGGCCGCCGATCTCGTTAATCGAAAGGATCACGCGGCCGCCGCAGGTGCTCTCGAAGATCTTGAGAATCTGCTCGCGCAGGGTCCACGACCGATAGAACAGCGCCTCGAAGCCAAAGGCATCGGCGAGCAGGCCCAGCCACAGCAGGTGCGAGTGGATGCGCGAAAGCTCGTGCAAAATGGTGCGGATATACCGCACGCGGCCGGGCACCTCGATGTCGAGCATGCGCTCGCAGGCGCCGGCATAGCCGCAGCTGTGGCCCACGGCGCAGATGCCGCAGATGCGCTCGGCGATGTAGCCAAACTGATGCATGTCGCGCTTTTCGGTGAGCTTCTCGAGCCCGCGGTGCACAAAGCCGATCTGCGGAATTGCCTCGATAACGCGGTCGTCCTCGATCACCAGATCCAGATGAAGCGGCTCGGGCAGCACCGGGTGCTGCGGGCCAAACGGAATAACGGAGCGATGTGCCATGGACCTTACGCCTCCTCTTTCTGCTTGTCGCGGGCGGCCTTGGCGGCAAGCGCCGCGCGGACTTTGGCCGCTTTCTCGGGATCCATGGCGGCGAGCTTTGCCTCCATCTCGGCGGCCTTGAGCGCGGCCTTCGCAGCGGCATCGTCATGCTGAGCATCGGAGCCGGCAGCCGCTGCGGGCTGGGCGGCAGCAGCGCTCGCAGCACCCTCCCCTGCAGCAGCCGCAGCAGCGGCGGCCTTTTCGGCCGCGGCCTTGCGCGCCTTGGCCTCGGCGGCCGCGCGGACCTTCATGGCCTTCTCGCGCGCGGCCTTCACCTCGGGCGTGATAACGCTCATGGGTTCAGCGGTCGAGACCTGGTAGAAAAAGCCCTTAAAGTCGATCTGCATATCGGTGATGGCAAGACCGAATAGGTCGTGGACCTCATTTTCAAACGGGAATACCGCCGGATAATACGAGCTGATGGACGGAATCTCCTGGTACCGGTCGATTCCCTCGACTACCAGGTTCTCAATCGCATAGCTGCCGTCCTGCGCAATATGCTCCTGAGCAGCATGAACGTTGATAAACGTATAGACCAGACGATACGTGCCGTCGTCGACGTTGCGCTCGGCGTGCATCTGCACAAAGCGCGCGCCGACGCCCTTGAGCGCCTGGACATGCGACAGGAGCTCGTCGATCCCAACGGTGGTATAGATAGCCTTTTGCATTACTCGGCCTCCTTTGCAGCGGCGGGCGCACCGTCAGCCGTGCCTGCGTCGACACCGGCCCCGGCACCCGCAGCAGCCACAAACCCGTCCTCGCCCAGCTCAACGCCACCATCCCAGGTAGCAGCGCCGCCTACGGTAAGCGGGTCGCCGCCGGCACGCATCACGGCCTCCTTCTGGTCCAGGATGCCGCACGCCTCCACGATGGCATCGATCACGGTCTCGGGGCGAATGGCGCATCCGGGCGCGTACACGTCCACGGGAATCGCGCGGTCCACGCCACCGATCACGTTATAGGCATCGCGGAATACGCCGCCCGAGCATGCGCAGATACCGCAGGCCACCACGCACTTGGGCTCGAGCATCTGGTTGTAAATCTGACGCACGACGGGCAGGTTCTGGGCATTGACCGACCCCGTCACCAAAAAGATATCCGCATGCTTGGGGTTGCCGGTGTTGACCACGCCAAAGCGCTCCGCATCGAACAGCGGCGTGAGCGAGGCCAGCACCTCGATATCGCATCCGTTGCAGCTCGAGCCGTCGTAATGAATAACCCACGGCGAGCGCGACATTTTATGATCCATGGATGCCGCCTCCTAAATAAACACGTCGACGAGGATGGGCATAAGGTTGAGCAGGCCAAACACCAGCGCCACGCCCCAGCCGAGCTTAAAGCAGCTGCGCCAGGTGCTGCGTGCGAAGGTGTTGTCGATCAGCACCTCGACAAAATACGTCGCGGCCATCACGACCAGGGCTACGACCCAGCTCACCGGGTTGTCCCAAACAAAGAACATGCCCACCCACATCAAAAACAGCACGGTCTCACACCAGTGCATAAGGGTCATCTTGGCCAGTGTGCCGCCGCTCATCTCGGTGGCGACGCCCTGGACAATCTCCTGATGCGCGTGATGCGAGTACGAAAGGTCGAACGGCGACTTGCGTAGCTTGATGGTGAGCACCGCAAGCAGCGCCAAGAAAATGGGCGCGCTGTACACGATGATGGGCGCCGACTGTCCGGTCACGGCGATGGAATCAAAGCTATCGGTGGCAAGGTACAGGCCCACGCTCATCAGCAGAACGGCGGGCTCGTAGCTCATGACCTGCAGCAACTCGCGGTCGGCACCGACCTGGGCAAACGGGCTTTGCGTCGAGGCGGACGCCAGCACCACAAAGATCGCGGCGAGCGTAACCATAAAAGCGCACAGCAGCGTGTTGGAGCCCGACACAAAGATGCCGCCGCCCACGACGGTGAAGATGAGCGCGCACGCCATGTAGGTATCGTCCATGGTGTTTACGCTGGCGGGGGCCTTGCGCAGCAGCTTGGCAACGTCGTAGAACGGTTGCAGCAGGCGCGGACCCACACGGCCCTGCATGCGGGCCGAAAGCTTGCGGTCAAGGCCGTCGATCAAACCGCCCACAAGCGGCGCCAGCAGGGCAAACGCCACGGTGCCAATAAATATGCCCACGACACCCGAACCTTCAAAATACTTGCCGCGCAACACCGAGGGCGCGCTCATGGCAAGCCGCTCGGGCCCAATCCACGCGCAACACAGCAGCGCAAACAAGATAATGCTGCAGCACACGACGCTACCCGCGGGGCCAATACGCTTCTCGCCAAGGGCGTCCACCGAGTACCAATTGCGCTTTTCGGCCTTCACCTCGCGTCCCATCGAGCCGCGGAAATGGCGGTAATTGTCGGTTCCCACACCCGAAAGATATACGTTTACGTGCGGTTTGTTGCTCACGCGGAATGAAGTCAGCAGCACCACGGCGATAAACGCCACGATAACCACCATCAGATACATGGAGTCCTTGCCAATAACGTACGGCACGCGACCAAACACCATGGCCAAGTAAGGCGATACCAGACCGCTCGAGATAACCGGGAACGCCACGCAGCACAGAATCAGCAGCGCGGCGATGGTGTTGAGCGCCATCCATTCGGTCTTATGGACATTGACTTCAACGTTTTGAGCCGTGGGGTCGACGCCCGAAAGCTTGGCAAGCCACTTGCCCCAGAAGAAGAACGTCGCGGCCGAGCCAAAGGCAAGCACCATGATCATGAGCACGTTGCCGGTCTGGGCAAACGCCACCAGGGCGCCCCACTTGGACACGAGCATGCCAAACGGGGCCACGAACATGCCCATAATGCCCAGCATCATCAGGCGCGTCAGGTGCGGCATGCGGCTGAACATGCCGTCCATGTCCTCGATATTGCGGCTACCGATATGATGCTCGGCGGTGCCCACGCACAGGAACAGCAGCGACTTGGCCACCGTGTGGAACAGGATCAGGAAGATCGCGGCCCACACGGCCTCGGGCGCGCCGACGCCCAGGCAGGCGCTGATAAGGCCCAAGTTGGAGATGGTGGAGTACGCGAGCACGCGTTTGGCGTTGCTCTGCGAGATGGCCATGAGGGCAGCGAGCAAAAACGTGATGGCACCCACACTCGTGACCATAAAGCCGGTCACGGGATAGATGGCATAGAGCGGGCTCAGCTTGACCATCAGGAACACGCCGGCTTTGACCATGGTTGACGAGTGCAGCAGGGCACTCGTGGGCGTGGGGGCAACCATGGCACCCAATAGCCAAGTGTGGAACGGCATCTGTGCGGCCTTGGTGAGCGCGGCAAGCGACAGCAACAGGACCGGCATCACCAGCAGCGCGGATTGCGCGGTTCCGGCGCCGGAAAGCTCGATCATGCCCGAGATGGTCAGCGGCATGCCGTTAACGTGCAGGTACATGAGTCCGGCCAAAAACGCGATGCCGCCCAGCATGTTGAGGATGATCTGGGTGAAAGCGTTTTTTATGGCCTCGGGCGTGCGCGTGTAGCCAATCATGAGGAACGAGCACACGGTGGTGATTTCCCAGCCACAGAACAGCCACTCAAGGTTGTCGCTTGTCACGATGACGAACATGGCCGAGAGGAACAGGAACATAAGCGCCAGGAACTGCGGGCGTCGGTCGGGCGCCGCCTGCCCGCGCAGCGCTGCCTCGTGCTCGTCGTGGGCCTGGAAGTCCTTCATGTAGCCCAGGGCGTACACGCAGATAAGGCTGCCGACAATGCCGACGGCAAGCACCATGATCACACTCATGTAATCCAGGTAGAGCGGCGTGGCGGTGACAACCTCGGCCGCGGGCAGCGTCATGGCAGCGAAGGCAACCGAACCCACCAGCTGCACCACGCCGAGCACCGTGGTGAGCGTGCTCTTATATTTACGCGCGTTGTACAGGATGACGGCGCACAGGATCACGTCGATGACGGAGCTGACGATCGAGAGCACATGCGAGGTGCCGGGGGCAACCTCGAAGCTCTGCGGGCCCGTGCCAAAAAACATGACGGCGACTACAACCGTCACCGCCATAATGATGCCAGAGCCTACAAGCCCTACCGCATCGCGGGCGCGGTCACCGCGCGCGAGCAGCATGCCCAGCGCCGGTACCAGCGGAAACAGGGTAAGGAAATACAGTAGCGTCATACCATCACTCCCCCATGCAAAAACGCTGCAATTGTTTAACGTTATAGCTCAGTTGAGGAGTAGCGGCGGCGGGTTTTCGGTCAACTGGGGAGTTTTAGGCGTACGGGGTAACGAGTCTGTCCGCTTTGGAGCAGAGAGGCGACGCTCCCCCTATCGCGGCGGCGGGCGCACGGGCCACTGCGCGCGGTTTATTAACCACTTTGGAGGATGTTCCAGTAGGCTCACGACGGTCCAAAAAGTTGGCGCGGCAAGAAAAATGCGCCCCTGTGGGCGCACCATCCCGTTCGCTATTCCGCCTTTTTAACGCGCGGCTTGCGACCGCGCGGCTTATCAACCAGCGCGGACTCACCGCTCTCGCGATACTGGCGGCACCAAGCCTTGACCGAAGACTCACTGGGAATCTTGTGCTTGATCATGGCCTCGCGAACCGTTAAGCCGTTTTCCAAGCGGTCCTTGACCACGGCGAGCTTAACTTCGTACGAATAGGTGTGATGATGCGAACCGGCGTTGAGAACGGCGTCGGCACCGCCCACGGCATATGCGCGGGCCCACTGACGAGCCGTGGCCTGGGGAATGCCGAGCTCCGCGGCGAGGACGCGATGACCGACCCCCTCTTGGAGGACCTCGACGGCGCGCTGCCTAACCTCGGGCGCATGCGTGCGAGTCCTTGTTGCTTCCGACATACCTGCCACTTCTTAGCCTTAACCGTTAATCTGCTTTCTTACGTGCATGTTAGATAGTAGCATTTTGCTGTTTGCGCGTAACAGTTAATTGAAAATCGCACGGCGGCATCTGGGCATTTGCCATTAATTTGCAACAGTTCTTTAGGTTTTATTTACGCAGCTAGTTAGCTCGCGGCTCATTGACGGTGTTTTACCAACCAGATTGGTATCTTTTTGTTTGGCTGGTATGGTTTGTGTAATTATTAACCCCTCTTCAGCCCGCACCTACATGTCAACTTTCCACTTACTTTCCAGCTTTCCACCTAGCTTTCCAGCTTTCCACTTAACTTACCACCTAAGGTGGAAAGCTGGAAAGCTAGGTGGGAAGCTGGGGCAGCAGCAGGCCAGGAGAATCAAAACCACCCCTAAAAGGGGTGGTTTGCTCTTAGGGT